>CAYHSQ010000016.1:0-13558 GCA_964359365.1 uncultured Candidatus Saccharibacteria bacterium
AGTCCTAAATATTTATACCCCTCATCACTCACCACTCTCCCAGCACTTGTCCGCTGTAAAAAGCCTAAACTAATTAAATAAGGCTCGTAAATATCCTCTAAGTTATGAGGGTCATCATTCAAAGCGGCTGCGAGCGAATTCACGCCCACTGGTCCGCCATCAAATTTATCTACAATTAACTGCAACATCCTTCGATCCATCGCCTCCAAACCTAATTCATCGATCTCGAGCATTTTTAAAGTTGCCCTTGCTACAGCCGAATCAATCTCATTCTTGTCATTCACCTCGGCGTAATCACGCGCTCTTTTAATTAATCTGTTTGCCACGCGTGGCGTAAAGCGTGCCGCAGTCGCCAAAATATCCGCTGCCTCCGGTGTAATTTTCAAACTTAAAAGCTTCGCTGAGCGAGCAATAATCTCGTTAATATTACTTAAATCATAATAATCAAGCTTAAAACTCGCTCCAAAACGTGAACGAAGTGGGGCTGAAAGCAAGTGAGGCTTAGTCGTCGCCGCTATTATTGTAAAAGCCGGCAAATCCAAAGACACCGTCCGAGCCCCTGGTCCCTTACCAATTACTAAATGCAATTTACGACTCTCCATTGCTGGATAAAGCACCTCCTCAATCGTTTTATTAATCCGATGCGCCTCATCAATAAAAAGCACCTCCTTTTCCTCTAAATTACTCAAAACCGCTGCCAAATCACCCATTTTTTCAAGCGCTGGCCCCGTCGTCACTTTAATTGAACACCCTAAATCTTTTGCCACTAAATAGGCCAAAGTCGTCTTCCCTAAACCCGCCTGGCCATAAAAAAGCAGGTGATCGCAGGCCTCATTTCGCTTCTTTGCGGCCTCCAAAATCACCCTTAAATTCTCCTTAATCTTATTCTGGCCAATATACTCCTCAAATGTCTCTGGCCGAAGCATTCCATCAATCGTTAAAAAATCCATAAAATAGCTAGATAGTTATTCACTTTTCTGTTGTTGACAAATCATATTTCGTATGCTATACTTCCCCGAGTTACTCTAGATCTACGCTCAGTAGGTCTTTAATAAAAAGCATTGATCTGTGGGCAGGAATTTTTTTTAGATCACGGACGATCTGGTTTACTCTGGGTCTATCCTCGAAAGAATTCTAACTCTTTTATCCTACTAAAAGACTATTTTCTGCCTCCCTCTATTATTTCTGGGGGGCGCGCCCACAGATCAATGCTTTTTATTTAATAAACTTAATAATTTGAGATGAGCCCGAGGCACTCATGAGGTCTCTCGTGAACTGTACAAAGTTAGTACTGTGAACGAGGAAGCCGAATGAGTAACGAAGGGATCGCTCAAATTATTAAGTTCATTTTTTTAATGTACCCGTGGCATTCTCTACCTCTTCTAAAGTAGTAATCCCTTTCAAAACCTTAATCACCCCATCCTCCTGCATTGTCACCATTCCTAATCTTTTAGCCGCTTCAAATAAATTAGATTCCGGCACCTCTAGCTCGATCAACTGCACTATTTCCTTTTCTAATAAAAACAATTCGACTAATGCCACACGCCCCCTATAACCTTTAAAGTCACATTCCGCACACCCCTTGGCATGGTATATTTTATCATAGGTCACCCCCCCTCGATTAACTCTTGACGGTAACTTATCTACGATTTCTTTTAAGCGAAGCGCCGTCTCCCCACCCCTTATATCAACCACCTCTTTACATCTTTCACACAACTTCTTCACAAGTCTCTGTCCAATCACTAAATTCAAAGCCGGACCGATTGAAAGCGACTTAACCTTTAAATTAGTTAAGCGCGCAATCGCCCCCACCGCCGCATTCGCATGCACGGTTGAAAACACCAAGTGTCCGGTTAAAGCCGCCTGCAAAGCAATATTGGCCGTCTCCTCATCGCGCACCTCCCCCACTAAAATCACATCTGGATCCTGTCTTAAGATCGATCTTAGTCCATTAGCAAAAGTGTAGCCACTTGCATCATCCACTTGAGTTTGTTCAATCCCAGCAAGTCTATATTCCACTGGGTCTTCAATAGTTATAATTTTAACCTCGGAAGAATTTTTCCTTTTTAAACACGCATAAAGCGTAGTGGTTTTACCAGAACCAGTCGGACCAGTATTTAAAATCAGGCCGTAAGGCTTTTTTAATTCTTGATCCACTATCTCTAAGTCATCCTCCCTGAAGCCTAAATTTAAAAGATCTAGGTCCACCACTTTTGGATCAAGTAAACGAATCACCACCGTCTCTCCAAACGAGGTCGGCGAAATCGCTACACGCAACTCCACATCTCGATCTCCCATTCCCACAGAAAACCTTCCATCTTGAGCGCGGGATCCCAAATCTAACTTCACTCCAGCCAATAATTTAACTCTCGTTAAAAAAGCTCGGTAATGATCTAATGGATAATTACTCCACAAATCAAACAAGTCGCCGTCCAACCTATATCTTACCCTTACGCTTTTTTCATAAGGCTCTAAATGGATATCCGAAACATCATTCGCCAACGCTCCCGCCATTAATAATTCTAAAAAGTCAGCCACCGTTTGATCATCAAAACTAAACCTCTCCATTTCTTGTTTCACTAAAGTCACTCCTTTCAGTTTATGAGCCAGCTCTAAAATGGTTTCTTTTTTAACATCAATCCTCCCGGTAATTTTCTTATCTAATTCTTTTATCTTGTCGTAATCATTTAAAAGCTTTTCAAACCCACTTTTTGAAATCTGAAAAAAGGTTAATTTAAACCCTAATAACTCTAGTCTTTTAATTAAAGCTTGTGTCTCTAATTTTTTCTTATTTCTAAGCACAAGAGCCACTTCCTGCTCCTTCTGAGTCACCGCCGCCGCCTCGGCCAAAATCGCCTCTTCCTTAGAAAGTAATTTTAAAGCCCCTAAAGACACCGGAAAATTCTCTAAATTTAAATACTGAATCCCCGCTTGCTCAGCCTCTCGTTTCGCCTCCCTCTCCTCAGAATCCTTCCGAATCTTAATAAGTTGTTCCTCAATCCCACTCGTCATTTATTTATCATAATTTTAGCACGCCACTCCCGAAAAGCCTTGACGGTTCAAGTGATACTCTCTAATTTTATGATTATGGCTGGACATTCTAAATGGAAACAAATTAAAGACAAAAAAGGAGTCACAGATAAAAAAAGAAGTCAGGTTTTTTCTAAAATTTTAGCCGCGGTTAGCTGGAGCGCTAAGACCGATCCTAATCCAAGCACCAACCTTCGTCTCAAAGGCTTAATTTCTAAAGCTAAAGAGTTAAAAGTTCCTCAAGATAATATAGAAAGAGCGATTAAAAACACTCAGGGTAAGATTTTAGAAGAAATGCTTTTCGAAGCCTACGGCCCAGGAGGATCTGCTTTTATTATTAAAGCTATTACCGATAGTAAAAATAGAACTACTAACGAAATTCGAGCCATTCTTAAAGAATTTAATAGTGCAATCGCCGAATCTGGCTCGGTTCAATGGGCCTTTAACAACGACACTCCTAAATTTCCTTTAAAGTTAGAAGATGATGATCTAGAAAAAGCTTTAAATATGATTTCCGACCTCGACGATCAAGAAGATGTTCAAAAAGTTACAACGAACATCGAAAAAATCGACGAAATAATGAGTGAGGAATAAATATGAGAATCTTAGGAATCGACCCAGGCAGCTCTCGAATAGGTTATGGCCTAATTATTAAGGAAAAAGGTAAAGAAACCTTAGAAAAATATGGTTTAATAGAAATTAAAACCCCAGACAAAAATCAAAAACTCTTTGATCTTTATCATGCCTATCATAAACTCCTAAAAGAGGTTAAGCCTGATCGAGTCGGTGTAGAAAACCTCTATTTCTATAAAAATACTAAAACTATGTTGGAAGTTGCTCAAGCAAGAGGTGTTATTATTCTAACCACTCTTTTAGAAAACCTCCCTGTTTTTGAGCTGAACCCTAAAGAAGTAAAGCTAAGCGTTACTGGCTACGGTTTATCAGATAAAAAAGCTGTTGAAAAAATGGTAAAGAAAATCCTTAAACTCCCTGATTTAAAGGCAATAGACGACACTATGGACGCCATCGCCATCGCCCTCACCTTGTCAGTATTGACCCCGTTAGATAAATATCAAACTTCTAAAATTAATCAGCATAAATAATTACTTAGTATAACTAAATTAATCCTTTTAATCTTAGGTATATCTAATGGGATTGACACATTAATTTACCAAGTTATACTCTATTCAATTGTATAAAAGGTCACCACTAGAAGAGATAAATAATATGGATTTATTAAATTATTCCGCAGAATTAGAAGAGGAGGAAGATGATAATATCGACGAAGAGTTTGACGATGAAGATTTAGAGCTCGACGACGAAGGGAGCGAAGAAGAACTCGCGGGAGATTTTGATGAAGATGAGGAAGACGAAGAAGAATCCTTTTAACTTAAAATAAGTTAGTAATTAAAACCACATACTTAAAAAGTATGTGGTTTTATAAACCAACCTTCTTTAACTTAAATATTGACTTAAAAAACTAAAAGTTTTATTTATATAGCACTTAAGTTATGATTATAAATAACCATAAATGGTTTAATATGTTAAAAAAGACAAGAAAAAACACACTTTTACTAATTTTATTAGGCCTTATTTTAGTAGCTTTAGCTGGTGTTACTTATGCTTTTGCAATCTCTAGAAAACTTCCAGATCCAGCCTTATTTAACGAACGACAAGTTAGTCAATCTACTAAGATTTTCGATCGTACAGGCAAAATTCTCCTTTATGAAGTCCACGGCGAAGAAAAACGCACCGTCGTCCCTTTCTCCGAAATCTCCGATAACATTAAAAAAGCTACCCTCGCCGCCGAAGATGTAAACTTCTACAACCATGCTGCCTTTGATTGGAAATCCATCGGCCGAGCGGTTTTAGTTAATATTGTAAAAATGAAAATCGCCCAAGGTGGCTCCACTATCACTCAACAATTAGCTAAAAACAGCTTCTTAACTACTGAAAAAACCGCAACTCGTAAAATCAAAGAGTTGATTTTATCAATCGAATTAGAAAGAAAATACACTAAAAATGAAATTTTAAACCTCTACCTTAATCAAATCCCTTATGGTTCTAACGCTTATGGAATAGAAGCAGCTAGCCAAACCTTCTTTAATAAACACGCTTCTGAACTTTCTATTAACGAAGCTGCTACTTTAGCCGCTATGCCAAAAGCCCCGTCATATTATTCACCTTATGGTTCAAATTCAGAAGCTTTAATTAATCGTAAAAATCTTGTCTTAAAACAAATGTTTGATGCTGGCTTTATCACGGAAGCTGAGAAAAATGCTGGAGAAAAAGAAAAATTAACTTACGCTCCTAGTACTACTAATATTAAAGCACCTTATTTTGTGATTATGGTTCAAGATTATCTTATTAGAAAATATGGTGAAGATTTTATTAGAAATAAGGGTTTAAAAGTTAAAACAACTCTTGATTGGAATCTTGAACAAATCGCCGAAAAAGCCGTCTATGATGGTGCAACTCATAATGAAAGTTTATACGGTGGAAAAAATGCCGCTTTAGTTTCGCAAGACGCTACCACCGGTCAAATTTTAGCCTTAGTTGGTGGTAAAGATTACTTCGATATTAATAATAATGGTAATTTTAACGTCGCTACTCAAGGATTAAGACAGCCAGGTTCTTCTATAAAACCTTTAGCTTATATTACCGCTTTTACTAAAGGTTACACTCCAGATACTGTTGTTTTTGACACTGAAACTGATTTTGATACCACTCTAGAAAATCCTTATATTCCTCAAAATTTTGATAATAAATTCCGTGGTCCGGTTAGTTTAAGACAAGCTTTAGCTCAATCTATTAACGTCCCTGCTGTAAAAGTCCTTTATTTAGCTGGAATTGATAATACTTTAAAAGTTGCCGAAAGTTTTGGTATTACTACTCTTAAAGACCGTACTCGCTATGGCCTTTCTTTAGCTCTAGGAGGCGGTGAAATCAAACTTTATGATTTAGTTGGAGCTTACAGCGTCTTTGCTCAAGATGGTGTTAAACATAAACAAAATATTATTTTAAAGATCGAAGATTTAGATGGAAATACACTCGAAGAATACCAAGATGAAGCCACTCCAGTTATAGATGAACAATATCCTCGATTAATTAACGATATTCTATCAGATGTTAATGTTCGTCGTGGCTTATATGATACAAGTCTTAATCTCACTATATTTCCTGGTTGGGATATCGCCTTAAAAACTGGTACTACTAACGAATACCGTGATGCTTGGACACTTGGTTATTCACCTACTTTAGTCACCGGTGTTTGGGCTGGTAATAACGATAATACTTCTATGCAGAAAAAAGGTAGTTCTATTTTAGCCGCTCTCCCAATTTGGAATTCTTTCATGAAAGAAGCTCTAAAAACCCAACCTCAAGTTAAATTTATTAAACCAACTCCAATTGATAATGAAAAACCTATTTTAAGGGGTGATTATTTAATTAATAATGAAATTCACGATATTTTATATTACGTTGATAAAAATAACCCTACTGGAGCCGAACCAACTAATCCTAAATTAGATTCACAATTCGAAAGCTGGGAAAAAGGTGTTTTAAATTGGCTCGAAAAAAACCCTGAAAAAGCTTTATCTATTTACAAAGAAAAGAATCAAAGTAATACAATCGAAATCATTTCTCCTAAAAATGGTGAATATATCTCTTCTTTATTTAATCTAAAATTCTCAGTTAATAATAATTCCCCTATTTCTAAACTAGAAATATCCTTAAATAATCAGATTCTTTCCACTCAAATTAATTTAGGTAATAGTTTTAATTACGATCAAATAATTAATCTCCCTCAAATTAATCTCCAAAATACCTTAAAAATAAACTTAATAGACTTAAATAATCAGATAATAAATAAAGAAATTATTCTTTATTCTAATTAATTCCTTACTGGCATTAAAATATAAAAACAGGAAGCATCATCTTGTGATTTAATTAAAGCCGGCTTTACTCCCCCATTTACTCCAAAAACTAAATTTTCAGAATCAATAATTTTTAAACCATCTAATAAATATTTTCCGTTAAATACCACATTCTCAAAATCATTTCCTTTAGCTTTAACTGGAATTAAATAATTATTTTCACCTACTCCATGACTCGCTAGATAAACACTCATGGTTTTCTGATCCTTTAAAGCTAAATTAATATCAAAATTCTTTAAAGAAAAAGCACAGATTAATTTTACCGCATTCACAAAATGTTCCTTATCTAAACTCATCTCTACTTCAAAGGATTTAGGTAAAATCTGCTCGTAATCAGGATAATTTCCATCAATTAATCTAGAAATTAATTCTAAATCAGTAGTTTTAAATAAAACCTGATTTTCATCAAAATAAATCTCGAGTACATCTTCATTATCAAAAATTCTCACCACTTCTTGAATCGTTTTTAAAGGAATAATCGCTTTAAAACCATGATTAATCTTACTTTCAAATTCTTTTCCGCTTAAAGTTTTTTCCGCTAATCTAAAACTATCAGTTGCCACTAATTTTATACAAGTTACTTGATAATCAAATAAAACACCTGATATCTCAGGTCTAATTTCCGAAATTTGAGCACAATTTATAATTTTTCCAATCGCCTTCTTAAATAAATTAACATTTACTTTTACTCCATCCTTCATCTCTAATGTCGGAATAGTCGGAAAATCCTCTTCTTTTAAACCCTGAATCTTAGCCTCATAATTATCAGTTTTTACGGTAAAATAATTCTCTTGTTTTTCTAAAGAAACCTTATCATGTGCCGTGTTATTAATAATTCCGTAAAAAGTATTAAAAGGAATAGTAAAAGAACCTTCTTGAGTTACTTTTGCCGCAATCGTTTTCTTAATCGCTAAATCTAAATTAGTCGTTAAAAAATCAATCTTGTTATTCGCCGATTTAATTAAAACATTTCTTAATATCGGTAAACCACTATTATCACTTACCCCATGTTCGACTGCTGATAATCCGTTTTTTAAATTATTCTTCAATACTATTACTTTCATTTCTTATTTAATATCTTATTTAATTAGTTATTGTAAGTTGTAGGTACCTGTGGATATGTGTATAACTTGAGAATTACTTTTAAAAACGATCTTTATTCTCTTTTTTTATCCACATTTTTTCGTTAATATTATCCCCTTCTCATGTTCATATCTAAGACTTATCCTCTATTACTTTCTATTTTCATCTTTCTATTTAATCTTATCCTCTTTTTACCCTGTAGTTTATTCATTCTATTCTACATCTTTTAAACAACTTATCCACACCTCTAAATATCAAGCTTTTTCTATTAAATCCGTGATTACTAAAATTCTTTGATTTAAAGCGTGATTCTTTTGGGTTAGGGCTTTTATTTTTTTATAAGCATAAATCGCAGTAGTGTGATCTTTTTTTCCTATTTTTTTAGCAATATCTGGGTAAGACATATCTAATTTATCTTTTAATAAGTAAGCCACTACCTGTCTTGGTTCAATAAATTCCTGTTTTCTAGATTTACCAGTAATATCGTCGATTCCCATATTATAATGACTAGCCACTACTCTAATAATTTGATCAGGTCGAGCGATATTTATCTGTTTAGATGTAATATCTCCAGTAATTTGATTTAATAAAGCTGGGGTAATTTCAGTTTTCTTAGTTTCTTTATAAAAAATAATTTTATTTAATATCCCCTCTAGTTCCCTTAAACTTTTTTGTACTTTATTTGCTACTAAATTAATTATTTCATCACTTAAAACAATTCCCTTTTCGTCTAATTTATTCTTTAAAACCGCCACCTTTAATTCAAAGTCAGGATAAGCCATGTCAATCGTCATTCCCGCTTCAAATCTCGATCTTAAACGATCTTCTAATTCCTTCATATAACTCGGAGGTCTATCAGAGGAAATAATAATTTGTTTATTTTGTTGGTATAAAGCATTAAAAGTATGAAAAAATTCCTCCTCGGTCGCTTTTTTCCCAGCAATAAATTGAATATCATCAATTATTAATACATCTACCCCTCTATATTTCTCTTTTAAAGTTTCTGTTCTGTGATTTTTAATCGCATTTACTACCTGATTTAAAAACTTCTCCGAAGTTGTATATCTCACCTTTACCGCCCCATTATATTTTTCCTTTATTTGGTTACCAGCTGCCTGAATTAAATGAGTTTTACCTACCCCTACACCGCCGTAGATGAATAAGGGGTTATATTTACTCCCTACATTATCAATCACCGCATTAATCGCCGAATAAGCCATTTCATTAGAAGAACCTACAGCAAAAGATTTTAAAGTATAAACCGGATTTAAATCTGTTTCTGCATCAATCTTAAATTCTACAAAACTCTGTTGTTTTGGATTATCTCTAGTCTTAAAAACCTGCTTTTCAGTTAAAGCTCTTTTATTATTAATAATATATTCCACTCTTCTTACATCATTACTCAGATTTCTAATCGTAGTCAGGATTAGAGGGTGATATTCTTTTTCGACGAAGGTTTTAATAAAATTAGTTGGTAAACCTACCGTAGCGGTACAATCATCAATCTTTAATAACTGACTTTCTTTTAACCACATTGTGAAACCTGGTCTTGGTAGATCTAATTCTAATTCTGCTAGAGCGCTTTTCCACAGTTCATTCAAATCCATACCCTAATTTTAGAATTATCAGCAATTGCGTCAAAGTTGTTATTTATTTAAAAACGGTTTAGAGACCCATTGAAAAAAAACTTAAAACTTGTTATTATTGTTTTGTTAAATTATGTCTCAAACATATCAACCAAAAAAGAAGAAAAGAGCCAGAACTCACGGTTTTTTAGTACGTAGCCGCACCCCAGGTGGTAGAAAAGTTTTAACTCAAAGAAGAAGGAAAGGCAGAGCTAAACTCTCGGTCTAGTTTTTCTTATGTTAAATAAGCAAAATCGACTTTTAATTCAAACCCTTCCTCCTAAAGCTTTTAAAATTATTCACCTCCCTTCTATAATAGTGAGGTTTTATAATGATCAAACCGAAAGACCTAGATTTGGCATAGTGGTTAGTAAAAAAATCTTTAAAACAGCGGTTTTAAGAAATTATTATCGTCGTCTCGCTTATTCTATTTTAAGAGGCTTAATCCCCTCTTTTAAGTCTGGTTCTTATTTAATTTTTATTAAGCAGCAGATTTCTAAAGAAGAACTTTTAAAAGATTTAACTAAAATCAAACTTTAATGTTTCACTTTTTATTTACTCAACCACTTTTTAATATTCTAGTAGTTTTTCTTAATCTTTTTCACGACCTCGGTTTTTCAATTATCGCCATTACCTTATTAATTAGGGTTATTTTATACCCGTTTTTTTATAAAGCCGCTAAAAATAATCTAGTAATGCAGAAAATTCAACCTCATATTCAAAATATTAATGAGAAACATAAAGATCATCCTGAAAATAAATCCCTCGCTCTTTTAGCTTTATATAAAGATAATCAAATTAATCCACTTTCTAGTTTATTGATTATTATTGTACAACTACCAATTTTAATTGCTCTTTATAGCGTTTTTCATGTTGGTATTACTCCCGATTCTTTAAAAGATGTTTATTCTTTTATCACCACCCCAACCATCATTAATAATCTATTCTTAAACCGCGTTGATCTTTTACTTCCTAATCTTTTAATTATCGTTCTAGCTGGTCTTTTCCAGTTTATTTTTGGTTTAGTTAGTTTACCTAAAAATACTAACCCTAAAGACCCACAATATCTTATAGCTAAAAGAATGCTTTATTTTACACCTATTTTAACCGTCGCAGTGCTTTGGAAGATCCCCTCAGCTCTAGGGCTTTACTGGCTCACCTCTTCTCTAGTATCTTTATTACAACAACTCTATATCAATCGTAAACTTTATGGATCAAATTAAAGACATAATTGAAAAAGCCCTAAATATTATTGGTTTCAGAGATTTTTCTATGATTTTAGATGCCGAAGGCAGAAAAATTAGTATTTTTATTAATGAGGGTGATTGGTTTGAAAGCTGGGTAGCAAGATTAATTGGCGATTTAGATCATCTTATTAAGGTTATTGCTAGGAAAAATGGTTCTCAACCGCTCTTTATCGATATTAATAATTATAAAAAGGAAAGAGAAGCCATTATTTTAAACCTTGCTAAAGCCGCAGCTAAGAAAGCTTCGATGAGTAAGGAGTCTATTCGCTTACCAGCTATGAATTCTTATGAAAGAAGGTTGATTCACGCCGAACTCGCCTCTCGACCAGATGTTAAAACTGAGTCTGAAGGTGAGGGTTCTAATCGTTGTGTGGTAGTAAGACCTCTTTAGCTAGCTAAATTATATTGATAAGCTAGTCCGTTAATCCTGTTCAAATAGTAAAAGTTAGAACCGGTGTAGATTAAGTTAATCGCATCGGTTTTTTCTTGTGGCGCAAAAAGCAACGCGTTATTTCTATAAAAAACATCGTTAGCAGTCACCTCCCTCATTAAATAAATATCTTTATTTAAAGGAGTATTGTTTTTAGCGCAAATCTCCCCATTTTCTGTGGCTACACATTTATTCAATAAATCTTCATTGTCTAAAGTTACCAAGACAACACTCTTATTTTTTAAATCAACTAACCAACCAGTATTTAATCCGGGATAGTACCTATCTCTTAATAAAATCTTATTATCGGGGGTGGTAGTTAAATCACCTTCTAAATAAGTTAAATCTACTATCTTAGTAGTCTTAGGCGAAGCAGGTTTGAACTCAATAGTCTTTAATCCCTCACTATCTAAAAACATTAGAATATTATCGTCTTTAACGCTCCAATCGGCCGCTTCTGTACTTTTAGGCATTTTAAAAGAGCTCTTCGTGGCGCCTAGATAAATTAGAAATTCAGGATCCTCACCCTCTTTCTGGTTTTTAATTAAGGCATTAATTCCATTCATAGAGGGTTTAATTTCACTCACTCCATTGTAAATATCATCTAAAACCACCTCTTCTTTTCCTTCGGCAAATTTTATTACTCCCCCATTCTTTACTACTCCATAAATTAAATTTTCCTTTTTATTTAACCAAAAGCCAAAAAGCGGTGTAGTTGTTAGGTTGCTTAAAATATTAGTTGCTCCCGTAACTACATTATTTTTATCCCCCACCCCCTTTAAAGAGCCGGTGCCTAAATTTATAGTTGGAAAAGTTGGTAAGTTGCCTAAAGAATTTTGTGTAGTATTAGTGTTAGAAAAGTTATTAAAAAGCCAAAAACCCAAAGCCGCCACCAAAAGAATTACTATAAAGCCAATTAAGATGAAGATTATTCGGCGCATATTTCTTTAGAAGTTTGGGTTAGGGTTAGCTGGCACGGTTTTAAATCCTCCAGAACCATTAGGTACCGTTCCAGGAGGCGCAGGGTTATAATTATCTGAATTATTCGGGCTGGTTTGAATTGCTGGACCATTTAATTCTAGTCGGGCGCTAATTTGCAGCAGTCTTGGATTGATTAAATATAAAATAGTAGCCGTTAAGAGCACCATTACTACGCCGATGACTGTATTTTTAATTCTTGTTTTTGCATCATTTTTATAACCAGGATTAGCTGGTGATAAAACATATAAAGCCCCAGCGTAAACGAAGCTAATAGTCGCCACCATCCCAGTTAGAGCTATTAAATAGCGATAAATTTGTCTAAAATAATCCCCTAAACTATCAATTCTATTAGGAAAGCCCGGGATAGGTGTGCATAAGATATATCCTTGTCCGTCCGCGCCACAACTTCCTGAAAAGCCCGAGTTAGTAATGTTAATTAAGCCAGCTTGCTCTGCCTTCACTGGTATAACTAAGACGATTAAAAGAATAGTAAAAATCCAAAATACAAAAATCACTTTTCTTTTTAAAGAAGTCATTTATTTGTCTTTAGATTAATACTTTTTCTCCCAATTTCTAGTAAATTATTTAATTTTTGAATAGTGGCAGAAAGCTCTGAATTATAATCGATCACATCTTTTGCCACATTTAAATCTAGGGCATTTCTTTGATCTGGCTTACCGGTCGTCTTATCTTCATCGATCTGCCAAGTAAAGCCGAGCTCGTCCATTTTTTTAACATTGAAAAAGTAAGGCCAAGCCAAATAATTATTATTACCCTTGTTCAAAATCCCCTGATTTTTATCCTCAATTACCACTTTAGGACTAGTTACGGGGATTGTGAACACTTTATTCGCTTCTCCGTAAGGTCCGCTCACCTCGAGGCGGATTGCCAAGTTCCCAGTTTGATCGCCCGGAATATTATAAATTGTTTTCTTTAAATTAGGTCCCTTAGCTACCTGTCTATTGCCAATAAACCAACGCACCTCTCTCCCCTTCAAGCTCACTATTTGATTATCGTGTAAAAGTTCAAAACTTACTTCTATTTTACTCCCTAAAGTTGGCAGCGCCTTCCCTGTATAGAAAAATGGCACATAAACACTCGCCTTCCAATTAATTAAAAAATCGTCTTTAGCTTCTGCGACAAAAGAAAAACTAAACAGTAGGAGCGGTATCAGAAGAATCTTTTTTAGATTTATTAATTTCATTTTTATGATTAGTAATATCAACT
>CAYHSQ010000017.1:0-13456 GCA_964359365.1 uncultured Candidatus Saccharibacteria bacterium
TGAGCCTAGTCGAAGGGCAATCTCTTATTATAAACTCAATATACTAGATTCTAGTCTCTAGATTCTAAATTCTATCTATATGCTCTACATTATTTTAGACAACATCCGTAGCACCCACAACGTCGGGTCGATTTTTCGCACGAGCGACGCCGCCGGTGTGTCTAAAATCTTCCTTTGTGGCATCACCCCATCCCCAGTCGACCGCTTCGGCGAACCCAATCCTAAATTAACCAAAGTTTCTCTAGGCGCCGAAAATTCCGTTCCCTACGAAAAAGTTTCAACCACGAACGCCGCCATCAAAAAACTCAAAGCCGAAGGCTTCGAAATCCTCGCCCTAGAGCAAGCTGAAAACAGCATCAGCTACAAAAAATATAAATACGCAAAAAATAAAAAAGTAGCCATAGTTTTGGGTACCGAGGTCGAAGGCCTAAAAAAGACCACCCTCACCCTCTGTGATAAAATCCTAGAGATCCCCATGCAAGGCGAAAAAGAATCTCTAAACGTCGCCGTCGCCTACGGCATCCTTATTTTCAGTCTAATTTAGGGGGATTGTCTTGTGCTTTAATTTATTTTTATATTGTCATTCAGAGTCCAATGGAGCCTGTCCCGAAGTACTCGTTCGGGATCCACTCCATTTTCTTATTTATAAAAATCGATTCGGAATTGAGACGCCGTGCCCGTCCGTAGCTTTAGCGTAGGAGGGTGGAATCTACTTGTAGTGAGCTTGTCGAATCTATTCAATATTTAAAAATAAATTTATCTCTTGTCTCGTGATGCGTGTCTCGTGTATCTTGTCCACATGCTCCCTCAACTCCTCCTCCAACTTTCAAAATACATAATGATCGCAATCGCCCTAACCCTAGTCTGGAGCGCCATCGATTCTTTCAACCACTTCGCCACCCACGCCTCTTCTAACATTGTCATTCCCGTGAAAACGGGAATCTACTCCGAAGAATCGCTCAGCTCCTCCCTCACCCCCCTAACCAATCTCTTTATGAATAAAAAAGCCACCATCGCTTTCAATAATTTCACTATCAACGCCGACGTCGCCAACACTTTTTGGAGCCGCGCCCGCGGTCTTGCTGGTCGTGAGTCTCTTCCAGAAAACGAAGGCATGCTTTGGAATTACAGCAAACCCCAAATAGATTATTTCTGGATGAAAGGCATGCTTTTTCCGATCGACATCGTCTGGCTCAAAAAAATCAGCGATACACAAGCCCGCGTCGTGAGTGTTGACACCAATCTTCCACCTCTCAGAAAATTAGCTTTCGTCTATTACTTTCCCCCCGAGCCAGTAGACATGGTCCTAGAAATCCAAGCCGGCCTAAGTAATGCAATAAATTTAACTCCCGGCAGCATCGTAGACTTTTCTCTTTAGCCCCACCCCTAATTGTCATTTCAAAGTTTGATTCCCAGAATCAACCTTTGAAATCTCTTTTAATATGAAATAAACGTCATCCTGAATTAGTTTCAGGATGACTAAAATTGTTACCCGCCCCCGTTTGCCGCGCCCTGCGTAGCTTTAGCGAAGCATGGGTCATCTCGAGCGTAGCGAGAAGATCTAGGGGTTCCTCCCCGCGTTCCCGCCCCCGTCTGTCATCCCGGAGTACTCATCCGGGATCCAGTTCATTGTAAATATTATTATCTAAACTAATTTCAAAATTTAATCCATAGTTGTGATCTTTTCCCTTTCTCGGTAAAATTCAAAGACTTATTACATAAGAAATTTCGTAGCGAAATTCATATATTTTAAGCGAGACGAAGCGAAAAATTTGAAGCATGTAATTATATGTTGAAAATTTTTGGCAAAGTCGCAGCTAAAATATATAAATTGCAGTAGAAAGTTTTTTGTGTAATAAATCTTATATTATGGAAACTAAAAAAATCAGACTGGCCATCAATGGTTTTGGCCGCATTGGTCGAGTACTTTTCCGCCAAGTGTGTGGCGACCCACGTTTTGACATCGTCGCCATCAACGATTTAAGCGATGTCGAAAACTTAGCCTACTTATTAAAATACGACACTGTTTACGGCAATTATAAAAAGAATATTAAAGTTATCACCGAAGGCACCCAGTCCTACCTCGAAGTCGATGGCGACAAGTTTTTAGTTCTCAAAGAAGCCGACCCTAAAAATCTTCCATGGAAAGATTTAAAAGTTGACGTGGTCGCCGAAGCCACCGGGATTTTTGATTCCTTCGCCAAAGCCCGCGCGCACATCAATGCCGGTGCGAAAAAAATCGTCATCACCTCGCCCGTGAAAGAAGATGATATGGAAGACGCTAAAACCGTTTTAATGGGTGTAAATGAAGCGGCCCTAAAGACCTGTGTCATTAGTTCCAATGGCTCTTGTACCACTAATGCTTCTCACCCCGCTGCAATTATTTTATCTGAAAAACTCGGTGTAGAAAAAGCTTTATTAACCACCACTCACGCCTACACCGCCACTCAGAATTTAGTAGACGGCATCTCTCACAGCAAAACCGACATGCGAAGGGGGCGAGCCGCCGCCATGAACATGGTGCCCGCGAGTTCCGGTGCCGCGATCTCAGTCGGCAAAGTTGTGAAAGCCCTCGAAGGCAAGTTCGACGCCCTAGCCATCCGCGTTCCCGTTGTCACAGTTTCCCTAGCCGACCTAACTTTCGTCACTTCTAAAAACACGACTGTCGCCGAAGTAAACCAACTCTTCAAAGACGCCGCGAAAGAAGAAAGATTTAAAGGTGTATTTGATGTTACTGAAGATCAAGTGGTTTCCTCAGACATGATCGGCATGAACGCCGGCTGCGTCATCGACCTAAGCCTTACCAGAGTCGTCGGTGGCAACTTAGTAAAAGTCCTAGCCTGGTACGACAACGAATGGGGCTACGTCAGCACTTTGGTAAACCACATCACCAAAACCGCCAGCCACCTCTAGGGGGATCGTCATTGCAGTGGCCGATTCCCGGAATCAGCCCCTACAATCTTTTTTACTAAATTTATTTTTTCATACTGTCATTCAGAGCCCAATTCCGTTTAATTCGTAAGAATTAATTCGGAATTGAGGCGTGGAATCTACTTTTGGTGAGCTTGTCGAATCTATTCAATATTCAAAAATAAATTCTTCAATCCATGCCCACCCAGATCCCATACACCCACAAGAAAAGTAAAAGAGCGAAGCATATCCGCCTAACCGTTCATTACGATGGTCAGGTAGTGGTCACGAGCCCTTTTGGCGCCCCGCAATTCCTAATAGAAAAATTTATCAACGCTAAAAGCCAATGGATCGAAGGTAAAATAAAACTTTTCAAAACTCTCAAACCCACCCCCGTCCGTAAATTTACTCGCCAAGATTATTTAAATAATAAAGAAAGGGCTTTAGCCCTCGTCCAATCCCGAGTAAATTTCTACAACCAAAAGCTTAATTTTTCATTTAATAAAATCTCTATTAAAAATCAAAAAAGCCGATGGGGGAGTTGCTCAAGTAAAAAAAATCTAAATATAAACTATAAAATCCTATTTCTAACCAAAGAACAGCAAGATTATATTATCGTCCACGAACTCTGCCACCTAAAAGAATTCAACCACTCCAAAAACTTCTGGTCCTTAGTACAAAAAATTCTCCCTAATTACATAGAAATTAAAAAATCCCTCCGCCACCCCCAACTCCCCCCGTCATTGCGAGGAGCGAAGCGACATGGCAATCTATTACTATCATGACCGCCAAACCAAAAAAAGTTTGTCATTCCTGCGTAGGCAGGAATCTAATCTCGTAATTATGTCTACTAAACCAAAAATCCACCTTGCTTCCGACCACGCCGGTTTCGAATACAAAGAAATCTTAAAATCCTTTTTAACAAATGAAGGCTACGAAGTCATCGACCACGGCCCAGCCACTTATGATAAAGACGACGACTACCCCGACTTCATCGCCCCCTTAGCCAAGGCGATTAGCGAATCCAATGGCCAAGATAAAGTTTACCCTGAGCTTGTCGAACGGGGCATCATCCTAGGCTTTTCCGGCCAAGGCGAGGCCATAGTAGCCAATAGATTCAAAGGTGTCCGAGCCGCCGTCTACTATGGTGGCAACGAAGAGATTTTAAAGCTCAGCCGCGAACACAACGACAGTAACGTTCTCTCTCTAGCCGCCGGCTTTATCTCAAAGGAAGAGCTCGCTCCCGTCGTCTCTCTCTGGATCAAAACTCCTTTTTCGAACGAAGAGCGCCATATTAGAAGGATTAAGAAGTTGAATGTAGTATAAAATGTTTAGTGGCGAATTATATTTTAATACAAAGAAAGAACTTGTTACTTTCTATAAGCTTAACCATCCCGAAGTCTATAATAATTATTTAAAAACTGAGAGCGAAATTAGACTTTGCAAATTCTATGGATTTAGAAAGCTTTTAAATAGAGGTAATCAAGAAAGGATCAGTAAATTTACGGAGTCTCTCACTGAGTTTAACCTTGCTCGGATATTAATTCCTAAAGTTTTAAATACCTTTCAATATGAACCTAATGAATATAGGGGGCGTGAGGTTGATTTTAAGTTCAATAATATATTAATTTCTGTTAAGAGTATAAGCGCAAAGGACTATGAGAAGTTAGAGTTTAAAGAATTTCAAAAGTTAAGAAAAGAAGGTGGTGGTGAAAAAAATTTTCAGCACAAAGAATTTTCCAATACCTCTATAGAATTCGTAGAGAATTCTTTGGGAATGCCTACAATGTCTAGAACAGAAACTGGAAATATAGGTTTTTCAGATAGCGATTTATTTCAGATGTCCCCAGTTCTTAAAAGTTTGGGACTCCTCGATTCTTTTAAAGAAGATATCTACAAAAAGGTTATTTTTATAAACAATTATTCAAAACATTTTCATTATTATCATATAAAAGATATTGCCAATTGGTACTTTGAGCTTAATATTAAAAATTACATACCTATTTTCTACTCTGATCCATCTTGGTATTTAAGAATGTTTAAGCAAGAAGTCAAAAATAATAATGTAGATGCCATTGTTTTTATGTGTTGCCCTGATAGCATCCTAGTTTGGCCTAAGAATTGCTTTAGTGATATGATCGGCAATGATAGGAGGCTGGTAGTTTATTCAAGGGACAAGGATTTATTAAAAGTTTTAGATACTATTTTTACCTAATTATCTAACATGATCACCACAGAACAATCGAATTACAGAATCTTGTTTTCAAAAATCGCAGCCATTCTTTTGTTGGTAGCGGTAGTTCCGATCTGGCCACATTTCTTTTATCAGTTTCTAAAACTAGCGGTATTTGGCGCAGCTGTTTTTTCTATGTATTTGTACCACAAAGAGAAAAATACGAAGTGGATGGTAATTATGATAGTTATTGCCATTATCTTTAACCCAATTAATGCACTTTATTTCGGTCACTTTTTATGGTCAATCGTAGATATTATTGTTTCGTATGCTTTCTTTAAATCTCCCAAAATATATAAAGATGATAAATAAAATAATAGAAAAAATTAACAAGCTATCGTTACCCGTTGTGATTTTAATAGCGAGTGTTATTTTAGGGGGCTTTTTCTATGCAAGCCAAGTAAGTAAACAAAAGTCTATTGAGAGACAGCAGGAGATTAAATTACAAGATGACAGGAGAGTGGGGCTAGCGAAAACAGAGCAAGAGCATAAAGAATATGTAGCTAAAAGAAAACTGGAGTGTTACGATATAGAGCAAAGAGAAAGAAAAAACTGGAATAATTTAGATGGCAGCGGATACAACGAGGACAGGGATGTTTGTATCGTTCGGTATAAGGAAGACTATAAAGGGGTTGATTGCAAAAAAGAATACGAGGGCTTACCTAATTTACAGTTTCAGTGCGAATTAGGTATATTTACAAAAGAGTTTTAAATATACTAAAAACACACAGCCTTTTTTATAAGATTAGTAGTATGGCGCATGGTCGCCCAGCGTTTGTTTAGAATTCTGTTGATTATTACATGTCTGTAAGGCAAAAAAACATTGAATTATTAGATGAAAATGAGAATATGATAGATAGAAATCTTGAGCTGGTTTATAATGAGTTATATTTCAAATGTATTAGTAAATAAGAAATACATGACTAAATTTAAGGTGTTGGCAAGTTCTTATAAAGTAGGAGGTAAGTGGGTGGCTTCGGGTGTGCTTTGGATTAACAATGGTGCCACAGATGAAGATGTTAAGTTGGGGCCATCAGAGTCAAAATTTGATTCCGTAGAAAAGGCTAACGGATATGTTCATGTCTTAGCGAAAAAACATACCAGCGTATCTAATAACAAGAAATTAGTTAATTTATAGCAAGTAATATTAACAATAATATGCAATTAATTTGCTTAGTATTGTAATAATTGGATCTTTTAGTAGGTTGGTTATTCTATGCAATAAGAATAAGATCGTAGCCCCTCCCGCACCAAAAATAAATGGAAGTAAATATCCATATTCTTTAAGTAATTCATTAAAGAAGAATGTAGGCTTGATAAATTTTCGCCCATCAGAAGTTACTCTTATAAAATTTTCATCTTTCATCTCAATATATTTTTTTCTAATACAGTGGTCTATTGCATCGTAAATTTCTCTCCTTTGTTTTCTAGAGCTAGCCACATCTCCATCAAACCACTCTTTTTGTTGTATGGTAGCAAGTAATCTTTGAAAGGTTTCCCTTATATCTTCCCTATAAAATTTGTTAAATAAATATGATTCAAAGTCCATGCGATCGACGTAGCCATCAAACCATTCTGATATATTTGCAGTAGCTGGATTAAAGTAGTAGTTCAAATATCTTATAATCCAAAACATGTTTATCATCACGTGAAATTATTAGAAATCTTAGACTCTGTCAATTTTTATAATTAATTTTCTATTTTAAAATAAAACATCAATTTATAAGAAGACAATACTAGAGGAAAAAATCAGCTTCATGTTAAAGCTTAAACATGAAGCGGTATTTTTGGGTTCTTGTTGGGATCTTTGCGGTCGGATTATTGATTGGCATTGCTCCGGGGGTTTTGGGTCAGATACCGTCACTGCGTTCCGGTATGACAGGGCTGAGTGGTGGCACCGCAAAGAAATATGATTTTCAGAATCGGACACCGCAGGAGACTTTGAATAATTTTATTACTGCATTAGAAACGAGTAATTTAGATTTGGTTATTAGTTTTATTGACCCAACCTACGAGGCTCGGCTAAATTATCGGGCATCTTTGGGGAAAGTTTTAAAAAGCAAAGACGAAACAATCTTTCTAATCGAAAAATTCCGCCGCATGGTGCCGTTTGAGGAGAATATTTCTTACCCAGGGGACTACAAATTTGTTTTAAGAAATAAAGATGGGAAGGTTGAAAGTATAATGGATATTGAGCTCAACAAAGAAACTGAGAAATGGGTAATTCAAGATTTCTAGTCTCTTTAGCACTAATTTTTATATTTACTCATCAGGCTATTGCCTATGAGTTGCCGGGGCATGAAAGATTGGCCAATCACAGCATCGACACCTTCTCCGATTATTTTCACTTTAACATTACGCCAGAACAGAGAGCTTTGATTATTAAAGGGGACCTAGACGAGGATAATGATGCGAGATTCTTTAATCATTTTTATGACCCAGTGTTAAATCGCGGGTTGGATTTTGGGGTAAAGAAATATGGACGCTCGGTTGATTGGACACATGATGATATTTCTTATGGTTGGGACAAGGCCTTGGCAGCTTGGCAGGCAGGGGATAGAGACTTAGCTTTTCAAAATCTTGGTCACGTCTTGCACCTTATCCAAGATTTAACAGTACCAGAACATACGCGGAATGATCCTCATCCTGAAGGTAGTCCATATGAGGAATTTGCTAACAATGCTCAACTGTCACTTCGCTTTAGCGAACCACCCATTTTAAATTCAGTGGATGATTATTTTAATACTGTGGCTAATTTTACCAATCATAATTTTTTCAGTCAGGATTCAATTAGTTCCTTTATTTACTCCCAGCCTTCGATTAGTAGTGAGGTTGAAAAAGATGGCTTTACTTATGGAATAAAAAATATAGAAGGACAAGAAGTTAAATTAGTATTAATAAAAAGAGGCTCTATTTCTAATCAAGAAATAAGAACAGTGAACGACCCCCTCGTCCTCGCCTCCTACTACGACGTCCTCGGCAACAAAGCCGTCACCTATGGTGCTGGCCTCATCGCTTTCTTTTTTGAGTCGGTCGGGCAAAACATGAAGATTCGTCCCGCCCTCCTTGGCCGTCCCCGCACCTTTAGTGCGCAAATTTTGGTTGGTGAGCCTACGGAGTTAAATGAGAAAACGGCGAATAATGTTGATCCAAAGCTCCTCGCCAACATCAAGCTCACTCTCAGCACCATTTTAAACCTAAAAACCAACCCCTTAAATCTTTTCGACGGTTATTTTAGTCCTAACAACCCCACCCCATTCACTTGGCCATCCGGCATGCCAATTGCCTTTGGCGGCGCCGGCAGCTCGGGCGCCTCACCCGGCGACCCCGAATATATGATCTACGTCATCGACCCCGGCAAAGGCGGGGACGTCATCACTCTTTATGGCTATTGGTCGAGCGACCAATTCGTTTCCGCAGATTCCGAAGAAAATAATTCTTAACCTTCTGTCACCTCGACCCTGAGTGTTCTGAAGGGGAGAAGGTCTAGCGTCAGCGGGTTTTAAATATTAATACGAGTTAACACTCTAGGTCTCCTCGTCCTAATTCTCGGAATTAGAACTCGAGATGATAGACGGGGTCGGGTAATCCCAGTCCTGAAAGAGTACTTCAGGATAACGAATTTTTATGGCTATTGACAAATTTATTATTTAGAGCATAATCCGGAAGTACGATCGAACATTCCAAAACACTTGAACAGGAGTCAATCTATGCCAGTGATTCAAAGCCGTTTTACAAAATTCCCTGAATTCGAAAGAGAGTCTGACATTGATAGTAAATTCCATCCTCCAATCACCTTAGCTATGATTCTTGTCGAATTTAAGAGGTTGATGCCCGAAGAAAAGATCACTGCAGTTAGATTGTTGGACTACTCAGGTGAGCCTATGGCAACCAAAGAAGTAGGTGAGCTCGGTTGCTTCCAGTGTGGCGTACAAACGCCCAATGGTTGGGAGCCTGCAAAGTTCTCAGTTCTTCCTGTTCATAGCAAGTGACTTTCATGTCGATCGAAAGCCCCCGTAATTACGGGGGCTTTTTAATTTTTCTAAATAATTGTCATCCTGAAATAGATTCGACCCGTTCGACAGACTCAGGGTAAACAAGCTCACTACAAGTAAGTTCATGACGACAATCATTTAAAATATCGAATAGATTCCATGCCTCAATTCCGAATTGATTCTTTGGGGAAAACAATTGAGTGGATCCCGGATGAGTATTCCGGGACGACGAGTACGTCGATTGGGAACGGGCTCTGAATGATAAATAGGATAGGGGTTTCCTAGCTATTGACAAATTTATTATTTAGAGTATAATAGGGAAGTACGGTTGAACATTCCAAGCCACTAAACAGGAGTCGATTCATGTTGTCCTCGCTTAACAGACCGTGTCGTTTTCCCAAGGCCCCAGAATTCGAAAGTCACGCCAACGCAGATGGGGTAATCGAAACCCCGATTACCTTGGCCATGATCCTCGCCGAATTTCAGAAGGACCTTCCAGACGAAGGCATCTCAGAAGTAAGGTTGGTGGATTGGATGGGTGTGCCAGTAAAAACTTCGGAGTTGCGCAACCTCGATGTTTACGCCTGTGATGTTTACACGCCACGAGGTTGGGAAGCTGCAAAATTCTGGATCCTTCCCATTCAATAGTTGGTAACCCAACGTTAATCAAAGCCCCCGCAACTGCCGGGGCTTTTTAATTTAAAAATTTGTCATCCCGCACTCGATGCGGGATCCAGTTCATTTTAATTATTATAGTTTCTTAGCGTACTGGACCCCGGATTATTTCCGCCCGAGTACGAGCGGGTCCGGGGTGACAGAGTGGGATGGGCGACATGTTAAAATAAAACAGTGATCATTCCTTCGATCAATGCGCAGAATCAGGCAGACGCAGCTTTTCAAATCAAAGCTTGTTCGACTTTTTTATCTAAAAAAAACGGTTGGCTGCATTTAGATTTTTCAGATGGGGAATTCGGCTCGATCAAAACCTGGGGTAATTTTTCTAAATGGAATTCCCTTAACAAAAATTACTCCACCGAAGTTCACCTAATGGTTAAAAAACCAGAAAAGTTTTTAATCCCTTGTGCTAAAGCCGGGGTAAAAAGAGTGATTATTCACCTCGAATCCATCTCAGATTTCCAAAAGTTATTTTTAGCCTCTCGAGCCTTGAAGCTCGAGCTCGCTCTCGCTATTAACCCCGAAACCTCCGCCTCCCAACTCCTTCTCTATCCTCAAGTTTCTTTTTTCACCATCCTCGCTGTCCACCCGGGCAAGAGCGGTCAGAAAACTCAACCTAACACCCTCACTAAAATTAAATTTCTCAAAGCTCATTTTCCCAAAGCCAAAATCGAAGTCGACGGGGGAGTGAACGCGGAAAATATTAAAACTTTGAAAGCTGCCGGCGCCACTCACTTCGTCGCCCATCACGCTATTTTCAAAACCGAGGATTATAAAAATAATTACCTCCGTCTATCATCCAAATTAAAATAAAAAAACAGCCACCATATCCATGGTCGGCTGCTTGAGTTAAGAGATACTTCCCTTTATATCCTGATTTTAATTTTCAAAGATCACAAACTTTTTCCCGCTTCGATTTGTTGAGAGATAATGTCGAGTACGTCATTGAGTCTCTGGATGATCGATGGCTTGTCTCGTTCTAGCGGACGAATATTTAAGATTACTGCGACCTCAGTCATGTCACAATTTTCACCTTGAGTTGTAATCCAAGCATCAGAAACTTTCGCTACTACTCCAGCATTTAGTGATACATCCGGCACCTTTGTTCCTGCTTTGCAAAAAATAAGTATCGAACAGCGGCTACATCCTTCGCAATCTGGTAAACCGTTCACCGTGAGTGTAAAGCCATCTTTAACAATAATCACGTGATTCCCTTCTATGAAGTTTAAACTGTACTGGTATTTAAGCCGTAACCACCTAGTGATCCATTACACTTTCATAAAAAACAACAAAAAACAGCCGATTTTGCGACTGTTTACCAATTAACCTGTTAACCTGCAAAGTTATTGTACAAGAGTTTGTCCATTAGTATGGAAAGCTTCCGAAGTACGCTATCCATACTTTGATCCAGGAATCGAATGCTGAGCTTTGAGCTCATTCCTGTTACGCTTTCTTCGCCCTCTTTAATTTCAACCTTTTTCAACAAACCAACGTCAATCAAGGCTTCTGCGATCGAGACTTCTTGTCTCGCTTCACCTAAGGACTTAACTTCAATCGTCCAAATCTGCAATATATGATTAGTCTGCACTGCCTCCACATAAAAATGTTCATTTTCAAAGCGCATGATTACTCTCCCTCCTCTCTTTCTTTGACAGTTGTATTAGCCAAAATCGCGGTAATTAACCTTCCGATGTCAGAAAAAGCAACAATCAGTCCATTGTGATTTGAAAATTGAATTTCAATAGAGCACCGTGTTTTGTCAGCATTTTTTTCATATTTGATAACTTCCGCGCCTGGCATTAAGAATGCTTTTGCTACATCGGTTAATTCGGCGGCCTGCCCTACTTTTCCCTTTGACTCCACTTGAAACAGATAGGTATTTTCACTTGACCCCACCTGCTCAACCAAGAGTCTGAAATACTGACTTTCAAATTTCATAATCGATCTCCTTTTTGGTTTGAGATGATTTAATCAACGAGTGTAAAATTCACAATAACTTGATCAACCAGATTTCCAATTTGGCCAAGGATTACACCCCTCGCCCAGTTTGGAAAACGAATTTGTAAGCTGCAATAGCTTCGCTCTGGATTTTCATGGTAAAGCAAAACTTCTATGCCACCCATTAGATGTCGAAGTAAATTATCCAAGGAACATTTCTGGCGTTCTTCTTGTTTTGCATAGCAAGTTATCGTCCAGTCTTGCCTTGGTCCATCATGCTTATTTGCGATGACCGTGAAGTATTCACTTTCGAATTTTAACATCACCGTCCCCCTATCTTGTTTGAGTTACTCGACATGACCTGAAACAAATCCAACAATCTCATTAAGTCTTTGAATTACCGAAAGCTCATGCTGTTCGAGCGGTCGAATATGCAACGTGATAGAGACTTCAGTCATATGCTTATTTTCCTGCTGGGCTGCAATCCAAGCCCCCGAGACTTTCGCGGCCACCACGACAGATAGTGATTCACGCTTAAATCTCGTTCCCGGTTCGCATGAAACTTTGAGCATGCAACAGCTACATCCATCATTGTCTGGTAAGCCAATTACTTCAATTTTAAAGCATTTGAACTGCAGAAGCATTGTGATCTCCTTATTCAGTTGTGTTTTGAGCCAGTAAATCCAGCTCATTTGTTCTGCCGGCATCATAACAAAAATAGGCTATTTTGTCAAATAAAGCCTAGATGCCAAGCGGTTTCATGAATTTATTTCAGGACCTTCCATGGGTCGGCACTCAATTATTAACCTTTTCGCCGTTAGTAAAAATTGAGCTTTTCATTAACTAAAACAAAAACATCCCAATGAAGATCCTGAGGTAAATTCAGGAAGACCCATACCAGCCGAACCCTTTTGCTTCATATTACAGTTAGTGTTGACAAAAACGCCCATTATGCTATACTATCCCCAGTTCCTAATACTAGTTCCGGTGATCTCTAGTTCGGTTTGCTCTTCGTAACGGCGGAGCAAATGCGATTAGTTTACTACTGAATATGCAAGCTCGATGGCCTCCCAGCCGCGTCAAGCTTGCCGACCCCAGTAGCTAAGCTAAGTGGAGCCGCATGGTAAAAAGCTTTTACAGGTAATAAGGTGATTTCTCCGTCACCGTTCCCTGGCTTGCCATAGGCGAGCTTAGTTTGCGGGTTAAGCTACCAAGTTGATCCCAAATTAGCTAAAGTCTATCCACGGCACCGATCTCAAATTTCCTAGCCTCCTCGTGTTCATCGGCTGGTGAAATATTCATGGCGCGTCGCATGGTACGCCTTGAGAGGTCCACACAGAGATCACCGTTTTATACAACTCTAGAGAGTTTGCCTGAGCCCTAAAAGCAAGGCGGCAGTTGGTAATAAGCAGGAGCGATTCATTTCGTAGCCTGCGTACACCAAGTGGAACAGTGACTCGCAGCACCTGCAAGATGTCTGGGCACTGTACCGATCGACTTTGGTCATCTCTTTCAACACGGATGACTGTCTAGTGAGATGCTTTTGCAGAAGCCCTCACTCTAGCGAAGTCCACACCTCTAGAAGTTGGTTTTGCTCTCTTAGCTCAGTTGGATAGAGCAACGGATTTCTAATCCGTAGGTCCCTGGTTCGAATCCTGGAGAGAGTATTCACCCCCGATTAATTTCGGGGGTTTTTGTTTTGCCC
>CAYHSQ010000018.1:0-12247 GCA_964359365.1 uncultured Candidatus Saccharibacteria bacterium
ACCTGCTCTCAATGCAGTGAGGTAAATATTTTAGGGAATGATCCTGAATTAACTGATCTAGCAGCTGTTTTTAGTAATGTCATGGAGTCTGTAATGGAAGAAGTTGCTGCGCTTCACCCCCCTCAAGATCATCCAACTCACGGTTTGGGCGGAGATGCATTAAGCTGATAATGTGCGGATAATTTAAAGAGCTGAAAAGGCTCTTTTTTATTTTTGTGGACGCTGCAGGGATTGAACCTGCGGCCTTTCCAATGTGAATGGAACGTTCTACCACTGAACTAAGCGTCCGCGCTTCCTAATTTATAATACATTAGGAAGCGAGTATTCCTAAGCTCCACGGAGATTCCACGCCTCAATTCCGAATTGATTCTTGCGAATCAAACGGAATAGGGCTCTGAATGACAGTGGTGCGAAGTTTGAGAATATTACTTCAACTCGACAGAGGCACCGGCGGCTTCTAACTTGCCTTTTAAGTCGGTAGCTTCTTCTTTCTTCAAACCTTCTTTGATGGTCTTTGGGGCACCGTCAACGATGGCTTTAGCCTCACCCAAACCTAAGCCAGTAGCTTCTTTAACTACTTTAATGACTTGGATTTTTTGAGAACCGGCATCTTTCAAGATGACGTCCCAAGCGGTCTTTTCAGCGGCGGCGTCTTCAGCTGGAGCAGCGGCACCGGCAGCCATAACTGGCATAGCGGCAGACACGCCAAACTTCTCTTCAATAGCTTTTACTAAATCAGAAAGTTCGAGGGCGTTCATTTTTTCTACTTTGTCTAAGATATCTTTGTATTGTTCCATAAAATTATTGTGTATTTGTTAATTGTTCTTTACGACTGTTTAATGCGATGGCCAACTTTTGCATTGGCATTTGAAGGACGATGGCGATTTGAGCCAAGAGAATTTCGCGAGTTGGGAGCTTAGCGATTCTTTCAAATTCCTCTTTAGTAATCGCTTTTTTAGTTTGAAGATCGATTGCGCCTAAGATTTTAAAAATCTTTTTAGATTTGGATAAATCTTTGGAGAATTTTTGAATCGAGCTAGCCATATCAAAAATCGGATTTTGACTAATGATGGAGCCGGCTTGAGCGTCAAACTCGGTTGGATCGTAATCAACCCCAACTTCTTTCAAGATAATTTTAAGCAAGCGCTTTTTGATTACTTGAAACTTCGCGCCTTTTTCTTTGAGGGTGATTCTTAAGGCTCTGAGATCAGAGTTAGGAATGCCGGTAAAGTCGGCGAAGACGATGCTCTGGCTAGTTTTTAAATCACTAACACCTTCGGTAATTGCAGTTTGTTTTTGTGCTTTTGTAAGCATGATTTTAATTGTGTTTTTTTTCTTAAAAAAACAAAAACGACCTTTCGGCCGCAGATGAATGTCTACACTTAATAAAAAGTTATAACCTCGAGAGGGACCTATGAGAGATTTATCTCTGCCCAACTGTCTGCGGAATGTTTGAAATTATAAAAAAATCCCCGACGAATGTCAAGGGTTTTATTAGTTTTCATCTGAGTCTGCGTCTTTGGCTAGTTGAAGTTCTGCTAGTGCTTTGAATCGAGGATGAGTTTTAATGAGGTATTTTGTGAGCTTCGATATAGCTTTGTTTTTTATTTGGCGCACTCTTTCTTTAGTAACTCCAAAATCGTTTTTGATGCTATCTAGTGCTTCTTTGGGTTTTCTGTTTAAGCCTTGATTTCTTTGGAGAACTTCCATTTCTCTTGGATTTAGGCCGCATTTTTCAATAGCGTCTCTAATATCATCCAATTCTTCAAAGTCGCATATTAAATCAAGAACGGAGGTGTCTCCTGAGGTAAAGACTTCTAGGTCGCCTTCGTTACCGTCGCCATCGGCGATTATACCCGAGGCAAAAACAACATTATCATAACCACGCTTCTGTTTTACTTTCGACGGAATGTGGACTAATTCTGTATTACCACTTTTCCGGCTATAATTTCTAATTTCGAAGAAAAGTTTTCGCCAAAGAAATGTTAAAAATCTAACCCCTCTTTCTGGATCAAAGTTACTTGAACCTTCAAGGCCAATTCTTAGAATAAAATCTTGAGTGACTAAAAAGGCTTCGTTGATCAAATCCATATAATCGCAATATTTTCTAACCCGATCTCGGAACTTATCGCAAATTTTTACCATTGAGCGAACGTAAAAGAATGGGAGTTGTTTTCTAAAATCTTCGGCTTCGGCGTCTTTCTCTTCGAGGAATGTTTTGATTTCCGGATCTAATTTTGGATCCCCTCTCAAAAATTCTCTGATACGATTTCCTTCGGCAATGGCGCGCGTCATAACTAACTCTTCACTTCTAAATAGCAATCTATGTTCTAGTAATGGTCGAAGCTCTTCTGGATAGTAAGATTCGTGCATTTTTACCTCCTTTAGGTATTGAATCTTTTGAGATGGGGGCGAAGTTTGTTGTAGGCGGCTACGCGAAGAATGTAGACATTGGATTCGGTGCAACCACCTAGTTTTTGAGCGGTGACCTTACCAGTTTCATCTTTGAGAAAACCGTCGACTGAAATACGTTGACGTTCATTGAGCCCGCTTTCTTCTATGGCACAAGTAACTCCAAGAGCGACTTCGGCTTCTATTGAAGATTCGAGTGGATCATCTTCGATGGCAAAATAAGTTTCTTCGACCTGATCTTCTGGCAGTAGATCATTTATTAGAAAGGTTTCTGTTTTGCGACTTCGGCGATTTTTATCAAGAGTCCAAATAATGGGTCGGCCAATGAAGCTAGAGAATCTTTTACAGGCTAAATTAGGATCGTAGCCTTTTTCTAGGCCTATTTCTGATATTACGCTCAATAAACGATTATAAGCTTCGCTGAACAGCTCTAAGACATCCCTTCGATCATCTCTCACATCTTTATATTTAAGACAAATACTTATGATGTAGCGAATATAATAGGAAGCTAGCTCCTGCCTCAGTGCCTTACCAGCGCTTCCTGTGTAATCTGCGTCAAGATTAAGTCGACTAATGCGAATAATTAGATCAGCTTCGATTTCTGGGGTAATTAAGGGGTGTTTGAGAAGGGGTCCTAGTAAGGCTAAATTTTTCATAATGAAACTCCTCAGTAGGTTGTGAATGACCTAGGGGGATAATACTATATTTTGTATTTTTGGCAATATACAAAAAACCTCGCTTGGTGAGCGAGGTTTTGAATTACTTGGCGTGAGAAAAAGTTTTAGGATATTTTTTAATTAAACCAAATCTGATTTTGTTAAGGGCGCGGGCATGACTCTGATTAAAGGCGGCGCCACTGAAGCCGGCTTCGGCGGCCATAGTTCTTAGAGACTTTCCCCTACCTCCAGAACTTGGATATTTTTCATTAATAATTAGCCTTTCTCTTTTTGTGAGACGACAACTTTCTCTTTCTAATCTTACAATTGCAGCCTCTTCATCATTGGGCAAGCTTTCTAGGACCGGGTCTTCATAAACTAAGTCACTGTCATCTGGATCGAGCGGAAAAGAATCTCTTCTACCTTCTTTCATTTCTACTTTAATGCCACCAGAAAAAACTCCTCGAACATTTTTTCTAGCAAGATAAGATTTTATCTTTAAGCAAATAAATTTAGAGGCGTAAAGGATAAAGGGCTCACCATCCAGATCATAACCCCCATCCAAACCTATCTTATTAATAGTTTTCCACAAGGCCATCGAGCCTTCATCGAAAAGATCATCAAAATCACAAAATTTGCCAAAAAAGTGAACTCTTTTCATGTAAAAATGGTTAGCAATTTGGGCTACTCGTTGCAAGAGATGGTTGAAAAGTTTTTCTTTGGCTTCGGTTTCAGTTTTGGGATTAATGCGGTTTTCTTCGGCAACTAGCTTTACAAGAATTATCATGTCTTTTCTGGGTAAGATGGGATGGTCGATCATTCTTTTAACTAGGGTGTCCCACATGATCTTTCTCCCCTGCTTTCAAGGTGCGTAAAACTAGGCTAGATTATAATGAATTTTATTACTTAGACAAGTCCTTGGGATTTTTGCGCCAAGCATCTATATTTTTGTGATGACCAGACTTTAGAACTTCGGGAATTGAAAGTTTTTGTTTTTTATAGGTAAAAATCTCTGGTTTGGTATAGGTTGGATAACTGCCTTTGATAGTTTCAAGAGATTCGGTTTTACCCAATACTCCGGGAATGAGTCGAGAAACTGCGTCAGTGATAATAAGAGCGCCCAATTCGCCACCTGATAAAACGTAGTCACCTAAAGAGATTTCTTGATCGGCTAAATTAGTTGCAACTCTTTCGTCTACCCCTTCATAGCGACCGCAAAGAAAGATTAATTGTTCGTATTTTTGTAATTCTTGGGCTAAGACTTGATTGAAAAGATCGCCTCGGGTAGAGAGTAAAATGACTTTTGAACGATTCGGTTTTAATTTAGTGTTTTTGAGTTTAATTTTATCAACGCATTCGAAAAATGGCTCAGGCTTTAAAACCATGCCTGGTCCGCCACCATAAGGAGAGTCGTCTACGGTTTGGTGTTTATCGTGGGCGTAGTCTCTTAGCTGATGAGTCTGGATTTTGATCAGATTATTTTTTTGGGCGCGGCCTAAAATAGAAGCTCTAGCATAAGGCTCGATAACTTCTGGAAAAAGGGTAATGATGTCGAAATTAATTTTTGGTTTTTTCATAATATTAGTTTAACAAAATAAAAAACCACGAGGTGTGGTTTTTTATTTTGTTTTACTGTCGAATTACATTTGCGGTTCCGCTTGAGGAGCGCGGCCACCGGCTGGCTCTTCAATCTTGAGATTGACGCGGGCGTTATTTTTAACACCAACGATTCTGAGCAAGGATCTAATGGCTTTAGCGGTGGCGCCTTCGCGACCCACTACTACACCCATATCTTGCTGATTTACTCTAAGAGAAAGCAAAACACCCATTTCATCAACCTTTCTTTCGACGGTGACGTCTTCTGGATGATCCACGATGCCCTTAACGATAAATTCTAAAAATTCCTGATCTTTCATGAGTTTCTTAACTGCATTACGGCGACCTTTCTCGTAATTTTTTTAGCTTAGCAAAATTACCTTAAAAAGCCAAGACTAAGCCTTAGCTTCTACCTTTTTAGTTTTATGAACTGCGATTTTAGGCAGGGAAATAACCTTAGCTCGAACTAAAAGATTGTGCACGGTTTCTGATTTCTGAGCACCGAGCTTGAGCCAGTGATTGATTCGGTCTTTTTTAAAATCGTATTTCTTGTCTTTAGGGTTGTACCAGCCGAGATTCTCAAGGCACTTGCCGTTTAACTTAGAGCGTCTTTCGTTAATAATAAGACGGTAAAAGGCCTGATGTTTTCTGCCGGTACGACTTAACTTGATAACTAACATATGAAATTGAATTATAAATGTTTTGAGATAAAAGTCAATTAAGGGGCTAATTTGACCGACATAAGCTTGCTGGTGCCTGCTTCACCCATAGTGACGCCATAAAGGGCTTCGGCGACCTCCATAACCGAGCGATTGTGGGTAACTAAGATGAATTGACTTTGATTTTTAAAGGACTTCAAGAGTTCGGCAAAACGTCGACTATTTTTTTCGTCTAGAGCGGCATCGACTTCATCGAACACTAAAAAGGGCGGTGGGCTAATTGAAATTAAGGCAAAAAGGGCGGCGATGGAAAGCAAGCTTCTTTCACCACCAGAAAGAGAATTGATGCCAGAGACGCCTTTTTGTTTTAGATCGACGCCAATGTCGATGCCACTTTCAGTTAGAATCATTTCGGCATTACCATCTTTAAAAAGCTCTTTGAAAAAATTACTGAAGGCGCTATTGGCTGACTTAAAGGCGATGTTAAAATCGTGCCCGATTTTTTCTTCTAAATCTACGATTAGCTTTTCTAAATCTTGCGATGCTTTTTCTAAATCAGTGATTTGTTCGGTGAGAAAAGAATAGCGAGCCTCTATCGCATTAGCCTCTTTGAGCACCTCACCGTCAATTTCACCAATTATCATCAATTCCCTCTTTAGATAATGAAGACGATTCTCGGCCTCTATTAAATTAAGTGGATCGAGCCCGTTCAACGAATGATTTAATTCTTCAAAATCTAGGTTAGCGTCTTTAATCTGTTCACGAAGGAGATTGCCATCGTAATAGAAACGCTCTTCTTTAAGGGAGAGGTGACCGAGCTCTCTTATACAAGCTTCTTTTTCTGTTTCTACTTTTCGTAAATCTTCGTAATATTTTTTAATGATTTGATTGAATTCTAGGAATTTTTGCTCAACGAGATTTTTTTCTATTTCTAGCTTAGCAAGATGGTTTTGAATGAGCTTAATTTTTTCTTCCAAGTTATTAATTAAGGCGGTGTCTTTGCTGATGGTTTCACCGTTAATAAGCTGATTAATGGTCGAAATAAAATAGTTAACCTTATTAAAAACTAACTCTAACTTTGTGAGTGATTTTAAATCCTCTAATTCTTGTTTAAGACGTATAACTAGGGAAACGAAGTCATTGGCGTCAGCTTTTTTAACAATTTTGTCTTTTGAGGCAAAGCGAAGTTCGGCCTCCAATCCCCCAAGCTCCCTCTCTAGCTGACTTTTTTCTTGACTATTAATAGTGCCTTGGGGTTTAGTTTTTTCTATATCCTGAATTTGGATCTGGATGTGTTCTATTTTCTTATTAAGCTCAGCCCTAGTATTTTCTAGCTTGGTTTTTTCAGGAAGATAATTCTTTTCGCTTTCTTGCCAAGACTTTATTTTATGTTGAAAATAAAGAGTTTCTAGAGTTTTTAATTCGCTAGCTACAGTATCGCGCTTTTCCCATTTAGAAGTTTGACGCTTGAGAGCTCTTAAATGTGGAAGGAGCTCTTCGGTGGTTAATTTAGATTTTTCTAGATTTTCTCGGGTGCTTTGAAGTTTTAACTTAGCTTCGTGTTTTTTGAGTTGATATTGCTTGAGGCCTAAAATTTCTTCGAGCATGGTGCGGCGTTCGGTGTCGCTCGCTTTAATAAAAAGATCAGCATTACCTTGGTTGATAATCGAAAGACCGCGAGCGCCCATTTTAGACGAAGCGAAAAGATCTATGACGTCTTTTAAGCGAACTTGAGCCTGATTAATTAAATACTCACCAGTGCCGTCTCGAAAAACTTTACGAGACACAATGATTTCTTCATAATCTAGCGGGAAGATTTTTTTAGAGTTATCAAAATAGAGAGAGGCTTGAGCGAGTGAAACTTTTTGACTGGAGTTGGTGCCACCGAAAATTAAACTCTCTCCAGAATCTCCACGTAAATTTTTTGCATCGCGTTCCCCCAGTAGCCAGCGAAGAGCGTCGATGATATTAGACTTGCCGGAACCATTAGGGCCGACAATAACGGTAATAGTTTCGGCAAAATCTACGGAAATTTTCTCTTTGAAAGATTTAAAACCTTGAAGTTCCAGCCGTTTAAGCATGATGTGGTTATTGTAACCTAATTTTTTCGATAAAAAAACCGGCGAACTGCCGGTTAGTAAGCGTTATCAATGTTTCTTTTTTTCGCAAAGTTCTGGTTGACGAGGTCTGGGATTACTGACTCTTTCGCCTGAAGTTGGTGGACTTTGCTTTTTGGTTTGGGATAGACGGCTTTGAATTAAAATACAAATGAGAATGGTAACGATAAGTATTCCAGAAATTGCTAGATAGTTAGCCGCGAGAATCGGGATCATGACCTCGGTCCTTTCGAGTTGGTTTTTGAGGTAATCTGATTTTTGGATAAAGAATCTTAAAAAACCAAAAGACGAAGATTATTTCCAATAAGAGTTGGATCGTATTAAAAGTGGCTCGATCCATGGCGATGAGAGTTGAAATCATGGTGACTATCTCCAATTAGATTTTTTAACGTAAATAATTGCTCCGATTAGCCACATAAAAGTGAAAATAATCGAATAAATACGAAGAAATTCTCTCACGAATTCACTAACTCCTTTGTTAAAGAAACTATTAGTATTTATATAATGAGGCCTAAAGGAAGTAAAGGATGGGTTAAAATCCTATACGAGGTGAATATTAGGAGTGGTAAAATAGTACCCCGTGTAGGATTTGAACCTACGGCCAATTGCTTAAAAGGCAACTGCTCTACCAGGCTGAGCTAACGGGGCATGGATACAATGCGTATAGGAATATATAATAACAGGATGTTTTATAAAAGTGAAGTGGCAAAATAGGTCATTTATTTGCTATAATCCCACTTATATCACATTGCGAGTGTAGTACAGTGGTAGTACATAACCTTCCCAAGGTTAGGACGCGAGTTCGATTCTCGTCACTCGCTCACTTCTTCATTAGGCGAGCGCTTATTCGATTTTTGATAATATTGGGGGAAAAAAATCAACGGGCGGGGTGACCGTCAGTTGATTTACCTGCGTTGATGTTCGCAAAAATACTCAGCTTTATATATAGCTGCTTTTATGGAATTTAATCTGTTCTCTAAAACTGTATACAGAGGAGTTCTATGTCGATCGGCTATCTCCTCTTTAATTTCGTAAATAAGATTATTAATTCTTCGATACTTTTGATAATTATCAAAAGTGTAGTCGCTCAAATCTTTAAATTTTTCGCCTAAATTCTTAAGACCAATCTCTAGCTTTATTTTCATACCCCTAAAAATAACTTTCGACAATAATGAGAGGTTTGGATCTTTTAATTCTTCCTTTAGATCTTCTAGGTCAATGCCAAGGTCTTCAATTTTTTGAGAAAGATCTTTACACGCTTGATCTAACTCGTCGTTTTCTTTGCTGATAAGAAACTCTTCAGCTTCTAATCTCGCGAGATCTTTTTTAACCCAGCATTCGCTTTCTGATAAGTCATCAACAATTTTCTGTCTAACTCTCAATAAATTTCTGTAAGCATCTGCCTTCCTGGCATTTAGAGTCCCGTTAAGATCGTCTGAAATTTCTCCGGGCTTGTAACGGAGAATTTTCCCTCTTAAGTCTGAGAAAAAAAGAGTTTCACCATTATTCATCTCTGATTCAAATAACTTTTTAATTTTTTCAAAAGCGCTGACTTCAAGAATACCAAGTTCAAGAATAATTAATGGATCTTTCTCTGATATGCCGGCTGCAGCATTAGCCTCGTGCTCTCTTCGTAAATTCGCTAATTCTTTTCTTTTCTCGTCACTCATTCTAGCTTCTAGTACAACTAAAAAAGCATCTAATTTTTTTTGAGCCTCTCTGACTTCATCTTTGCTAGAGGTTATTTTAACTATCACACCATCTAACAAAATCTCATCTTCTTTGATTTCTGGGTTTGAGTTTTGACTGGTGGCGGAAAAAAGTTTTGGATTGAGAATGACAAAAAAGATCAAAAAGATGATTAAGATAAGTGTAAGCAGTTTCTTAAGCATTATCGGCTCCTTTCTGCTAATATATTTTGCCTGATTTAAAAGAGCTGGTTCTTATAATTTATAAATAATCCTATTTTTTATAAATGTAAAGGGTGGCAAGACTACTCTTCTAGAGCCTTTTTTTGCTTCCCGGTAAGTTCTGAATTATTAATAATTTCTAAAACAATATAGAGATCACCAAATTTTTTACTTAAAATACCGGAAGCGATTCTAGGCATGCCAGCGCCCTTAATTTTCTGAGGTTCGGATAAGCTCACCCCCTTAGGGACAATGAAATCTATCGTCTCGTTATTAAGCGTTTTTATTTTTATTGGCCTATCTAAAAGGATGCTGAGTAAGCTGACTGTTTTCTTAATATAAAGATCGGTGCCACTTACCTCGAAATCTTTATGGGGTTTGATTATGATACGAATATAAAGAATGCCTGTAGGACCACCTTTTATGCCAGCTTCTCCCCCACTATTAATTTCAATTACGTCCCCACTTTTAATACCAGCTTGGATTTTGAAGTTAAGTTTCTTTTTAGCTTTGACGCGACCTTCGCCGAGACATTTTTCACAAACTTTTTTAGGAATTTCACCAGTACCAAGGCATTTGCTACAAGTGGCAATTTTAGAATAAGTGCCGAGAATGCTTTGGCGAGTCTCTTTTATTTCTCCCTGACCATTACAAGTAGGGCATTTGAGTAACCCCTCTTTTCTGTCGTGACCCAAACCGCTGCAAGTTTCACAAGAAACGAAAGTATTAATTTCAATTTCTTTATTAATGCCGTGATAGGCTTCCTCTAAAGTAATTTCTAAATTTAATTCTAAATCTCGGCCTCGTAAATCAGGCTCACCTCTTTTACCACCACTTCTTCCAGCGAAACCGCCAAAGATCCCCTCAAAAATATCACCTAAATCTTCTGGATTAAAACCCTGAGTATTATTGAAGCCTGAAAAATCAAAACCGCCAAAACCCTGAGTTCCACCGAAGGGATTGCCTCCGTTAAAATTTTGCCCAAAACGATCATATTGAGTTCGCTTTTCTTTATTAGAAAGAACTTGATAGGCCTCATTGATTTCCTTGAATTTAGCCTCGTCGCCCTTAGGGCGGTCAGGATGGTATTCAAAAGCAAGCTTCTTGTAGGCTTTTTTTACTTCATCTTCGGAGGCGTTTTTGTTAACGCCTAAGGTTTTGTAATAGTCTTTTTGCATAAATTTCAAATAATTTTGTCATTCCCTTGAAAACGGGAATCTTCGATGTTTTGGGTAAAAAATAATACTCTTGCACTCCACCTAGTAGATTCACCTTTTTACGAGAATGACAGCGACTAAAACACAATCATCTCCTGCTGAGCTTCTTTTTTAGCTATCTTAAAAATACCGCCAAAAATGAGTAATTGGTAGATAAGCCAAGCCACACCACCCACTGCAATGCTTATAAAGTAGCTACCAGATAGAATAAATGTCAAGATTAAACTAGCAAAACCAAGAGAAATGATGTTTTTAAGGTTTGGTGAGAGGTTTTTTAGGAAACCATTGGTAATTTTGAGTCCAGTAGAGTCTAGGGTTTCGTTGAAATCGATATTTAGATTGAGATTTTTAATAATACGAGTTTTGGCGTCATTTACGAAAAGGTTTTCGCTAACTGGGTCACTAACATATTTTTTGGCTACAGACCTTAAGATGGTTTCTAGAGACTGAGTGAGAGAAAAATCCGGAAGAAAGATTTTTACAATCGGCGTGACTGGGTAAATGGCATAACGCCAAGCTCCGGCCGAAATTTCTAACTTGGTTTTAACGGAAAGACTATAGACCGCTACAAGAAAAATAGCGAGATAAAAAATTACACCTCTTAGAAAAACTTTTTCACCCTGAACAAAACTTAGAGCGAGACTATTTTTCATAAAACGGCGCCAACTAAAATAATTCCAAAAAGTGAGAAGGAGGCAAGTGAGCCATGCGAGCACGAGGAGGTTGCTTGGATAATAATAGTAAAGAATGCCGGCGATACTAAGATAGGAAAGTGTAATGAAAAGTAACGAAAGGGTCCAAAATTCTTCAGCGGAGACATAGACGAACATTAGGGCTAGAAAAAGCGTTAGACATAGAACGGAATAAATAAAATAAGCAGGCCCCGCAAAACTAGGATGGAGAAAGAGTAAAAAAAGATAGCTAGAGATGGAACCTAAAATAATTGACGATAGAAAAAATAAAGGTGTTTTCATAATTAAAATGTAGCTGGTGGCGGAGGTGGAGTGGAAATATTATTTGGCAGGGAGCTCATGGCGTCATCGTCGATTGGAATGAGCTTGGGTTTTTTAGGACAAGCCTCTTGGTTAATTTTTATTTTAGTAATTGTAGGATTGGGAACAATTTCTATTCCACCGTAATATCCATAGGTGGTGTCACCATCTTGGATAATACCAGAATTTATATACTTACTAAGATCTCCACCAAAAACTAACTCACCATTTTTAATTGACCCACATGCAACTATTTCATAAATATTATCAAATTCATTTACTCTTTTGGCGTCTACAGCAGGAAACTTATCAGATAATTTATTTGGGGACTTAGTAATATCAACGTCTGATCTATAATAATCTTTTATGCAGCCTGACTTTGGACCAACGAGATCTTTTGCGCATTCCGGAGGATTGCAGACTTCATTGTTTTTTAACACCGTATATAAAATACAATATCCGCCTTTTACTGTTGGCTTGATGGGTTTTTTACATGGACTAAGATTGCCAAAGGTGCCATCTTTAAAAACCGGCTGAATATGAATTTGATTATTACCTGATCCAATATTAATAGTGAAGTCAGCACTAAGATCTATATCTACCCTATCTAATATACCTAGATCTATAGTTTTTTTAGATTCTGGAATATTTATAACGTCACCACCCTTCCCAGGATTAATTGTGGCTC
>CAYHSQ010000019.1:0-11659 GCA_964359365.1 uncultured Candidatus Saccharibacteria bacterium
CGGATGCGTTGCATAATTTTATTGACGGAGTGACGATTACGGCGAGTTTTGCGATTTCGCTTGAGGTGGGATTGGCGACGACGCTCGCTGTAACTTTGCATGAGATTCCTCACGAGTTGGGGAACGTGGCGATTTTGATTCATGCTGGCTACAGCAAGGGGAGGGCGATATTTTTTAATTTTATATCAGCGCTCACAGCGATGTTTGGCTTTATTCTGACTTTTGCTTTATTAACTCAGGTGAGTAATTTAATTTATTGGGTAATTCCTTTTGCGGCTGGTAATTTTATTTATATTGCCGCAAGTGATTTGGTGCCCGAGTTGCATAAGAATTTAGAATTTAATAAATCGGTAATTCAGTTTATTGGAATTATTTTAGGGGTTGTATTGATGGCGTTAGCTTTGATGTTGGAATAAACTTAATCCTTTGAGCGATCCCTTCGTTACTTATTCGGCTTCCTCGTTCGCTGTACTTAATTGTACAGCTCGCGAGAGACCTCATAAGTGCCTCGGGCTCATCTCAAACTATTAAGTTTATGGAGCTAATATGAAAACGAAATCCATGATATCGCGATGGAGTATCGGATTTACTTTTTATAAATAAATGCTATAATTTTTGGAAGTTTTTGGTTATTTGAAAATTTGAATTCTTTTGAAAGGAAAAGGCGATGCCTCATCCAAAATTACAGCACTTAGCATCTACGGGTGGTTTTATTCCGAATGGTGGTTATCCTTGGCAAGAAGTGGTTCATAATGGTGATTTTGTTGTTATGAACGAGCTCGTGCGAGGTTTGCCGTATTTCTTTGAGAATCGCAAAATGAATAAGTTGGTGGCCGAGCTGCCAATTTTCAGTATTCCAGATTTATTAGCTGGTTTGCAGATTGAGGAGCGAGAAGCTCTGCGGCGAGACTTTGCTTTTTTGGTGGCGGCGTATTATCACACTCACGATGATGATCCGACTACTCCGGTTGTTATTCCTAGTAAGTTAGCTACACCCTTAGTTTATTTGAGTGGGCGAACTAATGGCCCTATGATGATGCCGACTTTGAGTTATTATCATTATGCCCTGGCTAATTTCTGTAGATTGGATCCTAAAGGTTCTTTTGATGTGGATAATATTCGGATGCTTCGTAATTTTGTAACGGTGATGGATGAGCAGTGGTTCATGATGGTGCATGTTGCGATTGAAGCTCAGGTGGGAGATTTGCTGAAATATGCTCTGGGAGCTTTAAATGTTTTCGAAGTTCAGCAAGTGGACGAGGGGGTATTAATTCATAATCTCAATCAGATGGCCGGCGTGCTAGGTAAGATGGTGAGTATTTTTGAGCAGATGCCTTTGGGTTGTAGTCCAGAGGTTTATTATTTGTATGTTCGTAAGCAGATTATGCCATTCACGCGGGTGGTTTTTGAGGGGGTGCGTGGTTTTGATACGCCTCGAGATTTTAAGGCTGGTGAAACAGGGGCTCAGAGTTGCATCGCCCCAACCTTAGATGCGTTTTTAAAAATAACCCATCCTCCAACTGGTGGTTATGATTATGTGAGGTTAATGCGAGGATTTATGCCGCCGGCTCATTTAGCTATGATTCAAGAAGTTGAGAGTAATAATATTAAGTTGAGAGAATATTGTAATATGCATAAGAATCAACTTTTGAAAGATGCTTTTAATAATTTAGTTTCATGCTTCGCAGCTTTTAGAGCTCTGCATTATAAATATGCAACTGACTACATCTTTAAGAAGGTGGCTGATCACACTGGGACTGGTGGTACGCATGCTTCGGTTTGGTTGAAGCAATTGCATGAGACTACTTTAGATCACAGGATTTAGTAATTAAGAGTTAAGAATTAGAAATTGAAATATTTAAAGACCCCTTCCTGGGGTCTTTTGTTTTGGATAAATTTAAACCCCGGATTGCGCCGGGGTTTTGAGCTATAAGTGCTCGGGTTGGTCAGGTTTTCTTTTTTCTGTCTTGTTGCTCGGCTTCGAAGCAGCTTACTGCTGCCGCTAGGGAGTCGACCGTTGTTAGCTCGTCTGGGGCTGAGTTTGGTTGAGCTGGAGGGTCGAACCCTCCATTCTGTCGGATTTGGAAGCCGGCACGCATGTGAATCATCCATGAGACCCCCACAGTGACGTAGCACAGAGTGCATGGGGCGTACTTGAGGAAGTACCAGCTTAGGAGGAACATTCCGATTGTTCCCAAGAGATAGGCAGTGATCGCGGATTCTTTTCGGGTCATGACAGATTCCTTGGAAGAGAGATTGTTTAGAAACCTTGGATTTTTCGGGCAACGTGCCCGGTTGTGTTCTTTTTATATTATACCATAAATTAGCCTAAAAAGTCAATATAAGGAAATAAAAGGCTTGAAAGCTTATTAAAAAAAGACCTCGTGTGAGGTCTTTTTTTATTTACTTAACACCTATAGGATATGGGCGGTAGAGTTCTGGGTCGATGCCGCGGTCGAAGCATTGGTGGCCAGTATCGTGAGACCAATTTTGATTACCGTAAGGACCATAAGAGTTTTTGGTGAGAGCGCTAGTTTTATCTAGGTTATTTGTGCTGAAGGTGGTGCAGAGATAGAAGGAGAGGGGGTCGGTTCTTAATTGGTATTCATAAGGCACGCTGGTTTCTGGGTCGACGGGAGCTTGCCAGCCACTAATGGAATCGGTTAAGTCGGCTAAAGTGTTTGGAATTTTATTTTTATTTTGCCAGTAGCTAATGATTTGACCTTGGATGTTTTGAAGATCGGAAGTTCTTTGATCGTCGAAGCGAACTTTTCTTTGGTAGCTAGGAGTGCCGACTAAAATAAAATTAGTGATAATAGTGATAATAACGATTAGGGAGGTGATGATGGCAAAAAGTTTGTTGCGATTCACGTTAACCGAAACGGATTTTAAATCTTTAATGTAGTGGTAAAAAACGCCACCGGAAACTATTAAGACTGTTAAGATTTTTAAGATGAAGCGGAGGGTGAGGTCACCTTGGAGAAAGCTGTAAACTAAGGTGATGGCGTCGCCGACTAAAATAATTCCAGCTAAGAAAAGAGTGAGGCTGATGAGCCACCTTTTAATTTTTAGATTTCTTTTTTCTGGTGTGACTACTTCTTCTTTTTGGATTAACCAAGAGAGAATGAGAAAAACTGGGAAGAGGATAATGAGAGCGGAAGTGCTTGAGATGATGCTATAAATTTCGGAGCCATAGGAAAGTGGATCTGGTAAGAGAATGTTGATATAGCTGAAGACTAGCGAAATTAAGCTGTAAATGCTCACATAAAGGGCGCCAATAAGGCCAAGATGTAAGAAAACATCTTTAGGAGTGGAATGATTGTTCATGGTTTTAGTTTAAGCTTTTTTCTTATAGATTAAAAGATAGCCGTTTTAGAGGCTTAAGTATTACTAAGTTAGTAGAGAAGCTATCTTAGTCTAATAGGGAGAATGAAGCTTTTATCTCTGATTGGGTCGCCGGAGGGGTTGTCATTTTTAAATTTAATGAAGGCGTTTGTGGAGTTTAGGCCGGCTGGTTTGGTGTCGAATTTGACAGTCCAGGGGACGAAATTTTCGGTCATCCAATCTTCTTCAGCTTGAGCGATGCCGGTGGTGACTAATTCTTGTTTGTCGTTTAGAATTTCTACTGGAAAACTAGCTTCGAAAAACCAAGTACCTTTAGCCTCACCTTTAATAATGAGGGGAAAAGAGACGACTTCATTTTCTTCAGGAGTGATGTGGGTGATTCTGATGTCGGGATTAGTTTCAGGTGTCACAACGGGGGCGGTGGCTGATTTTTTAAAGATCCAAAGGCTAAGAGCGACAGCGAGGATTATTATAATAATCGAAATAGGGCGTTTCATAATTATTTATTACCCTTACTTTTCTTTTTGGGAGAGTTCATTCGAATATTTCTGGTTTTAGGGTTGAGTCTCGGCGCGGTGGTGAGGTGACTTTGGAGCTTTTGAAAGTTTTGAATGATTTGTTTCTTCATGAGTTCATTTTAGCACAGACTAATGATTAGATTCCTGCCTCCGCCCATTCGACAGGTTCAGGACAAGCAGGAATGACAAGGGAAGGCTTAGTTATCTTTGGGTTTTTAATTTTAGAGCTGATAAGCAGATTAGTATAACTGAGAGGAGGAGGGACATTTCTGGAATCGTGATTAGACCCCAAATTTGAGTTTGGATGGTGGCGCAGCCATTACTAGTATTATTGATTGAACATTGAAAGGAGGTTTCGCCGAATTGAATGAGAATGTGATAGATAGAAAATAGACTGCCGATTATGGAGAGAGCGAGAATCTCGCGCCAGAGTTCTAAACTTTCTTTCTTGTAGATTAGCGCAAGGGCTGTAATGACAGCTACTGGGTAAAGGAAAATTCTTTGCCAAAAACATAGCTCACAGGGGAGAAGGCCGATAATTTCAGAATAGGTAAGGCTGCCAATGATACTTGCAATGGAAAGGAGGAAGGCTATGGGAAGACTATTTTTGTGAGTGTAATTTTTAAAATGAAGTAGGGCGCGGTGGGGAATTATAAGAGAGAGAATAAAAACTAATAGACTTATAGAAAGAAGGATGAAGCCGGCCCCGAGAAGATTGTTGAAGGATGAGATAAATGCCATAAGAGTTAGATTTAATAATCTATTAAAAACTTTAGTATTTCAAGTTTGTTTGAGAAAATTTAGCATTGCTTTTTTAGGATTTTATAGTATTATTTTAGAATTATTGTCGGATCGTCTAACGGTAGGACAGCGGCCTTTGAAGCCGTGAATCTTGGTTCGATTCCAAGTCCGACAGCAGGATTGTTTTGTTTTTTGCTGTCGGACTTGGAATCGAACGGGAAAGGGGTCGGGAAAACGGGAGTTTTCCCGTGGCGGAATATTGAAACCGATGGGTTTCAAAGAGCGAGTGAGTACGAGCGATGTGAGATAGCGTAGCGTCCAAGTCCGACAGCTTGTATAATTTGAATATATGTATTTCAAATCAAAAAATATTCCACTATTAATTTTAGGCATAACATCTATTGTATTCTCTAGAACATTGTTCTTTTTTTTCAATGATCCTGAAGGCCCAAATCTTCTGATAGTTATGGGGACGGCGGTAGTGGTATATTTTTCATCTTTAGTAGTAAATTTATTTAACTTCTCGAACTCTAAGAAATTTTTATTGGCGATTTTTGTTCAGATAATAATAGTTACTGGTTCTTACTTTTGTTTGAATTAGGTATTGACATGCTTTGTTAAAATATAGTATCTTATAGCCAGCACTAAGTTGAGGTTTTGACTTAGAAAATTTATTCTCTCACGGACACGAAAGAAGGAGACCTGTGAAATGCTCAAACGACTTCTTGGTTTGATGATTTTTGGTGGTTTGATTTTTATGTCTTCGGCGAATTTGATGGCTCAAGAAGAAAAGACCGATGCACCCCTTCAGACTGAAGATTTGCGACAGCTGCGGGAAGCAGCGAAGGCGATTAATCAGATTTTAGGCGGTGAAAGTTTGCCTGAGGAAGAGTCCACTACGGTTAGTAAGTCGCAGCAAGTTAAGAAGCCCGTAAAGACGTCTGCTGAGGTGGCCGATAAAGCTCTTAATATTTTGTCTGGCTACGTTGGTTCGGCGGCTAAAGCTATGGAAAAGGTGGCTCCAGAAGTGTGGCGAGTGATGATTCGTCAACAGTATGCGAAGGCGATTAGCGCGCCATTTTTCGATTTTGCGGTTTTATTTTTTGTGGGGCTTTATGTAGTGATTATTAAGCGGTGGTGGCAGCTTTCAGCGGAAGAAAAGAAAACTATCGAAGATGGGGGTAATTGGAGCGATAATGCTGGTTGGCATTTTGTGATGACAAATTGCTTCCCCTTTATTTTGTTTATGATTTTTGGATTGTTGGCGGCATATAATTTGAAGAGTTCGGTTCAGATGCTCGTTAATCCTGAATATTATGCCTTCTCTGATTTGTTGCAGTTGTTGCTCAATAAGGGAATGGTGAAGTAGTTAAAGTGAAGAGATGAAAACACAAGCTCGGTTGCCCTAGGTGACCGAGCTTTTTTATATTGTAAATAAGTGGTAAGATTTTTTTGGCTTTTTGATAATTAATGAAAGGAGAGCCGCAATTATGACAGACGAAATTAAAAGTACAGGCGCAGAAGAAGTGAGATGGGATTTGAGTCGGTTATACTCTGGGGTTAGCGATCCTCAGCTTGATTTGGATTTGGCGGAATTAATTCAGCGAATGAGGACTTTTAATGTAGCCCATAAGGGTAGGCTTTCTGATAATTTAGGGGTGGCGATTTTAGATGTTTCTCGAATCGAGATGCTTGCTTCGAAAATAATGGTTTATTTAAGTTTGGTTAGTACTACCGACGTGACTAATGCAGCTACGAAGGCTAAGTTGGCTGATGTGCAAAGAATTTTGAATGATGCCGTTGGAGAATTTATGGAGTTTTTCCATATTGAGCTTGTGGCAATAGATGATGCTGCATTAGAGAGTCTTTATGTTAGTGATCCTATGGTGATGCGACACAAATCTTGGATTAAACAGGCAAGACTTAGAAAGCCCCATTTGTTAACAGAGGAAGTGGAATCGGCTTTAACTAAGCGTTCGGCTTTTGGTGACTCTGCTTGGAGTGAGTTTTTTGATGAGATCGAGACGGATTTGAGAGTTGATGTTAGGGGTGATAAAAAAACTTTAACTGAGGCATTACATGTTTTGAAGGTTTCTAAGGATGCGAATGAAAGAGCTGAAGTCTTGGCAGCGATTAATAATTCTTTCGCTGGAACTTTTGCTAAATATTCGGCGCAGACGCTCCATGTGATTACTGGTTTAGGTGCGGTGGATTTGAAAGAGCGTAAATATGAAGATCCTATGCAGTCGCAGAATTTATCTAATCAAACTCCGGCTTCGGTGGTTATGGCTTTGCATAAAGCTGTTAAGGATGTGGCGGCACCGCTCGCGCAAAGATATTATCGATTGAAGGCGAGGCATTTGAATTTGCCGATTTTAGGGTGGGGAGATCGATTAGCCCCCATGCCTTTTTCAGATACGACTTTAATTCCATTTGGTGAAGCGAAGAAGTTAGTGCTTGAGGCTTACGGAAGTTTTAGCCCGACCTTACAGGGATTGGTGGCAAGATTTTTTGATGAGAATAGAATTGATGCGCCGGCTGATAGCGGGCGAAAACAAAGTGGAGCTTATTGTTCTTCGTCGGTTTTACCTAATAATGTGACGGAATCTTTTGTGTTGTTGAATTATTTAGGCTCTTCGGAAGATGTGATGACTTTGGCTCATGAGTTGGGTCATGGAGTGCATGGCTTTTTGGCGGGTGATGCGCAGGGTGTTTTGATGCACGATGCGCCGATCGCTTTCTGCGAAACGGCTTCGATTTTTGGTGAGATGACTACGTTTAATTTTTTGAAAAAGAAATTACTTCTAAGTGGTGATAAGCAGTCTTTGTTGGCGCTACTTATGACTAAGATTGATGAGGTGATTAATACGGTGGTGCGCCAGATTAGCTTTTCAAATTTTGAGCGTCGGATTCATGGAGCCGATGCGACTTATGAAAATTGGAGCACGCCACAAAAGCTTTCAGCAGAGCAATTGGATGAGATTTGGCTGCAAGTGACTAGGGAATTTTATGGTGAAGAGGGGGATGTCTTTACTTATGCTAATGTTTCGCATCTTTGGAGCTATATCCCTCATTTCCACCGACCGTTTTATGTTTATGGCTATGCGTTTGGGGAATTGTTGACGCAGAGTATTTATACTCAAAGAGAAGCGATGGGTGAGAGCTTTGAGCCTTTGTATTTGGATATGTTGCGCTCGGGTGGGACGAGGAATGTGGTAGAGCTTTTAGCGCCGTTTGGTTTGGATCCAAATCATGAAGAATTTTGGGTTAGGGGAATTGAATGTGGTTTGGGTAAGATGATCGATGAAGCGGAAGCGTTGTCGAGAGAGTTGGGATTAATCTAGGAGTTAAGATTTAGAAATTAAGAATTAAGAGTAAGGGGGCGTAAGCCCCCTTTTGTTATAATTAAATTGTAGGCATGGTCGATGTTAGTTTAATAAATAATATTTATATAAATTTATGATGGGTTATGCTTTTGGTGGTGGAATGAGCACCTTTGCTCTTTTGATGTGGCTTGTGATTTTTGTAGACTTGGTGCTTTTGGGAATGTGGCTTTGGAAGCACATTAAGTAGGGGTAATAAAATAAAAACCTGCAGGACACCTTTCTTTTGAAGCGCGCTCCGAGGGCGCTAGCCCGGTCTTACGCTCCAAAAGAAAGGTGTCCTGCAGGTTTTTATTTTATTCGTGTGTTGGAAGGGGGGGGTAAAAAACCCCGATTGGGTCGGGGTTTGGTTTTTAACAAGTTAATTAGATCCTAACCAATTTCGGCTCGCCTTCGGGTTGGTGTATTAGGCTAATGGTTTCACCTAGGGCAAAATCGAAAATTTTGTATTCGACGGAAATCGTTCGGGTAACTGTTTCAAAACCTTTTAAGCGATTAGGGTTATAGCTTTCAACGGTGATCCATAGGGTGTTTTCTGACTTATTTTCGTTGCCCGCAAAATACGCTTCATTAACTTCTTTGATTCTGATGACTTTGCCAATGGTAATTTTTTTTGAGTAGTGATCATCAATCGCGGCTTCGATAAACGTTTCAATTAACAGAGTGAATAGTGTGCCGAGGAATGTGAACATGCACCATAGGGGTATATATGCAAAATCTTCAACTATTTTTGCTTTACTGAGTCCGGCCGCTGTTGTTATTACTAGCAAAGAAACAAGTAGTGCGATAATGCTGATAAAAAGCATAAAGTAAATAGTCTTCCGAATTTTTGGTATCATGGCAACCTCACTTTTTTGAGTTTTCAAGGGTTAATACAATTAACCTCACGATTTGTATTTTATATCAAATAATGTTTATTTTGTCAAGTAAATAAAAACCCCGTTGTCGGGGTTTATTTTACATAGAGAATTTAACCTCTTACGGCTTGCCATAAGAATGCGTCGGGATCGTGAGTCGATTGCCCTATTTGAAAGGCTGTTTCGCCGACTTCAATATCAACGTTGGGGGAGACTCTGATTGTAACCGTCATTGTTTCAAAGCTTTTCCAGCGAGTAGGGTCATGATTTTCAATGGTTGGTGATCTTGCTTTGATGGCGGTACTTCATTTCAACTTCGGTGAAGTTTTCAATGCAAAGGGCGAGTGAGCCACCTAAGAATGTAAATGCGCTTACGATAAAGGAACTCATCAACAGATCCACTGTTTCAATGCTCGGTTTATTTTGACTTAGTGGTCCGAGGCAGAAGCCGGTAATAAAGGTGATGCAAAGTGTGACGACACTTCCAATGATAGTTAAATAAGTGATTCTCTGGATGAGCTTGAGCATGTAGCCTCCTTGGGGTTGGTGAGGTTAATCGATTTGTTTTAGTCTTTTAATGACTTTAACCACGCACTTTGGTTTTCGGATTATGATAACGTCGCCTTCTTCTAGGGATTCAGTGTCATCTTCTACTTCATATATTCTTTCAACTGTAGATTCCTTAACGGTTATTTTTACGAGAATTTGTTTGGGTTTACTGTCCGGATAGACTTTGACAATCTGAGCTTCGGTGCCTTGCTCTAGAAGTTCATTTAGATTTACTGTTGTCTTGGCTTGGTTGATTGCTGGTAGGATCAGGGCGATGAGTACGGCTAAAATGGCAAAGACTACTAAGCATTCAATTGCTGTAAAACCAGATCTGCGATTAGGGGTCATGGACTGATTCCTAGTAAAAAGAGGATCGGGTTTTCAAATAACTTGGCTGTATTATAAGTAATTTATAGATTGTTGTCAAATATTTAGAAATTACTTAATACTTTGTCATTCCCGTGAAAACGGGAATCTACGCTATTTGCTTAAGTGACGAAGATTCCCGCCTCCGCGGGAATGACAAATTTTGGAGTTGGATGACGAACGAGAGCGGGTAATAAATTTGGTGATACTGAACTGAATTTAGTATGACAATTATTTTATTTAGTACTTTCAATAATCGCTACTTCTAAGACTACTTCACCGAAGGGGGTGTATTTGATGTGTTCGTAGCTTTCGATGAATTTTTTAATAGCTTTAATTGTTGAGTCGATATTGATTTTAGTGGCGAGGGTTTTGGTTTGGGCTAGCTGTTCGTCGGTGTATTTATCTTTGATTAAAGAATCTTCTTTGGGATTGAGATGGATGGTTAATAGATCAGTGAGGTAGAAGATTAGAGATTTATTTAAATCTGGAAGGTCGGCGCCGAGGTTGGTTAATTCTTTGAGTTGGATGATGGCGGCGGGAGAATTTTTTTCTACAAGACTTTCGGCGAGAGAGTGGATTTTTTTGAAGCTGGTTTTGCCGATAATTTTTTCGGCGGTATCCAAATCTAAGTTATCGGTAAAACTAATTAATTGATCGAGAAGGGTTTCAGCGTCTCTTAGGCCACCGTCGGCGCGGCTGGCGATTAAATTTAATAGTTCGTCACTCACCGAAAGATTTTCGGCGGTTCTAATGAATTTTAATTTTTGAATAATTTCAGTCTGGGTGAGTTTTTTTAAATTAAATTTTTGAGCGCGGGAGAGAATGGTGCCGGGGATTTTTTCTTGCTCGGTGGTAGCTAAAATAAAAACCGCGTGTTCGGGTGGCTCTTCTAATAATTTTAGAAGGGCATTCCAAGCTTCTTTGGTGAGCATGTGGGCTTCGTCGATAATAAAAACTTTGTATTTCAAGCTGCCTGGGGCTTGGCGGACTTGTTCTTTGAGAGAGCGGATTTCGTCGATGCCTCTGTTGCTCGCAGCGTCAATTTCGACGATGTCCATAGTTTTTTGGGAATCGATGGTGAGGCAGCTCGGACATTCGGTGCAAGGTTCGCCATTAGTTTTTACAAAATTTTGGTTTTCGCAATTAATAAGCTTGGCGTAGATTCTGGCGGTTGTGGTTTTGCCAGTGCCTTTGGGGCCGAAAAAAATTAGGCCATGAAATACTTTGCCGAGCGCCGCGGCTTTCTTAAGAGTGGAGACGAGATTTTCTTGACCAATTAAGTCTTTGAGTTGTTTGGGGCGATATTTGCGGTAGAGGGCTAAAGACATATAAACTCAAGGTATCAGCAATTATGCCTTATGAAAAGATTTTAGAATTGGTGGAGGCGCGAAAGCTTGATATTACGACCGTTAGCTTGGCTCAAGTGACGGGCGATTTTTTACTTTATTTAAGTGAGCATAAGGCGGAGTTTGATCATCAAGAAGTGGCGGCATTTCTTGTGGTGGCTTCGCGATTACTTTTAATTAAATCAAAGGTGCTTTTGCCGGGAGTGAAATTAGAGGAGGCTGAGGAGGAGGAGATTTTAGAATTAGAAACGCGGTTAAATTTTTACAAGCAGCTCAAGCCGAGTTTTAAATTATTTGAAGGTTTGTGGGGTGGTGGAGAGAGATTATTTTTTAGAGAATTTTTAGCTCACAAACCAAAAGTTTTTTTGGGGGCGGAGAATTTGAAAGTGGAGAACCTTTTATTAGCTATTCAAAATTTGGTAGATAATTTAAGTATTTTGGAGGTTAAGCGGGAGGAGGCGGTGATGAAGGTGATTTCACTGGAAGAAAAAATTAATCATTTAGTAGATAGATTAAAATTGTCACCCAGAATTCATTTTCACGAATTAACT
>CAYHSQ010000020.1:0-5787 GCA_964359365.1 uncultured Candidatus Saccharibacteria bacterium
TGTTATTAATCATATTATCTTACTAAAAATTTATCCCAACCATAAAACATCAAAGCATCAAAACCACCCAAAAAAACCGCCGTCAAAAGACTCATTAAAATTACAACCAAAGTCAACCTAGTAGTTTGATCTAGAGTTGGCCAATTAACCTTGTAAAACTCACTCCTTGATTCTCTCAAGAAATCTAAGACTTTCTCCATTTTTATTATATTAGATTAGAAAATTTAATACTAAATGTCAAGGTTTTGCACATCTAATGAATGCGTCTGAATAAAATGCTTTCTAGGCTCCACGTTGCTCCCCATCAAAATATCAAACAAACTATTAGCTGATTCTGCATCCTCCACCTCCACTTTTTTCAGCGTTCGAAACTCCGGATTTAGGGTAGTTTCCCAAAGTTGTGAGGCATCCATCTCACCCAAACCTTTGTAGCGCTGCACACTCAGCCCTTTCTCCTCGCCCCCCTTACCCATCTTCTTAATCAATTCATCTTTGGCGGCATCATCAAAAGCATAGACAATCTCCTTACCCTTCTTAACCGAGTAAAGCGGTGGCTTAGCAATAAAAATATGCCCAGCCTCTACCAGTGGTTTAAAGTGTCGATAAAAAAGCGTCAAAAGCAAAGTTCTGATGTGCGATCCGTCCACATCAGCATCTGTCATAATAATAATCTTATGATATCTCAGCCTCGATAGGTCAAACGAATCCGCAATCGCCGTCCCAATTGCGACGACAAGCGCTTTAATTTCATTGTTAATCAGCATCTTATCCATACGTGCCTTCTCCACGTTTAAGATTTTACCCTTCAAAGGCAAAATCGCTTGATAGCGCCTATCCCTACCCTGCTTCGCCGAACCACCCGCCGAATCTCCCTCAACGATAAATAATTCAGATTCCTCAGGCTTCCTCGAAGAACAATCAGACAACTTACCTGGCAAACTCAAGCCTTCAAGCATCCCTTTTCGCAAGATAGTTTCGCGCGCCGCCTTAGCCGCCTTACGAGCCTTCGCCGCGAGCAAACACTTTTCCACAATTCTTTTCCCATCAGCCACATTCTTATCGAAATAATCCTTCAAAGCCTCGGTCACCACATTTTCCACCGCTGGCCGTGCCTCTGTACTCCCAAGCTTCGCCTTTGTCTGACCCTCAAACTGTGGCTCACGCAATTTAATCGAAACAATCGCCACCATTCCCTCTCGCACATCATCACCTGACAAATTTTCTTCCTTTTCTTTAATATAAGAACTCGATCGAGCATAATCATTAATTACACGCGTTAAAGCCGAACGAAACCCAGTTAGGTGAGTGCCGCCATCCAAAGTATAAATATTGTTCGCAAAAGAAAGCTCTTTCATATCAAGCTCATTTGCGTACACCAAAGCACATTCCACATTAATCCCTTCATATTCCTTTTCTACATAAAAAGGCTCAGATAAAAGTGGGTTATCTTCGCGTGCTAAATGACGAATAAAAGACTTAATCCCATTTTCAAAATAAAATCCATGATAATGCTCATTCCCATCTCGTTTATCAATAATTTCAACTCTTACTCCCTTAGTTAAATAAGATTGCTGACGCAAGTGATCCAAAATCTTCTTCAAATTATATTCAAGTGTTGAAAAAATTTCTGAATCCGCTTGGAAAATTACTTTCGTACCAGTCCTGCTAGACTTGCCAATTTTTTTTACCGCCCCCTGAGGAATCCCACGCTTGTATTCCTGAGCAAATAAACCCCCGTCACGCTCTACTTCTACTCGCAAATGAGTTGAGAGCGCATTTACAACCGACACACCAACCCCGTGCAAACCACCAGATACTTTATAAGAATCACCACCAAACTTTCCACCGGCATGCAGCTTGGTTAATACGGTTTCCAAAGCCGAGACTCCACTTTGAGCATGAGTCTCAACAGGAATACCACGCCCATCATCCGCCACCGACACCTTCCCATCAGCCAAAAGCTCTACTCTCACACTATGTGCATAGCCAGCCATAGCTTCGTCGATAGAGTTGTCCACCACCTCCCAAATCAAGTGATGTAAGCCCTCAGCTCCAGTCGAGCCAATATACATGCCCGGTCTCTTTCGCACCGGTTCCAAACCCTCCAAAACAAAAATGTCCTTCGCTGTATAAGATGATTTTTTTTCTTCTGCCATAAATAAATTGAAATTCTTCGACTAATTTCTTTAATAAAGAAATCTCGCTCAGAATGATTTTTCTCTCGGAGAAAAATCAAAAGGCGCCTACTTCTAGACGCCTTAATTATATCAAAAAAATGACCTTGTCACAACCGCCCAAAACCTACCCACAAATCTGAGCTGCGCAAGCCTCTTCGGTCAAAATATTCTCAAGCTTACTTCCATTCAAATCAAAGCAACCCAAGTCTGCCGAGGCACCAACAATACCAACACTCTTATTTCCCCAGCCGTAAACAGTTGCGCTGTCTACGCATTGACCAATCTTAAAACCATTAAAATCACTGCTCGCATTAGCCACAGGAGCTGCCGCTTCCGCCGCATTCGCAGATCCATAATAAACATGGCTATATTGGACAGCAAAAGTCAAAACTAAAGCCATCGAAACAAAAAGCATCTTTAAATTTTCTCTCTCAAAATTCTTTTTTCTTGCTGCCATTAATCAATTCTAAACCACCACCTATCGAAGCACCACCCCAAACTTATCCACAAGTACTTTAGAAATTTTATTAATTTCCAAATCCACCTCAGCTTGAGTTAAAGTCCTCTCACTAGATTCAAAAACCAATCTCAAAGTCATAGCCTCATTATATAAATCCAAAACATCGAGATCGGCTAAAATCTCCGAAGCGGTTTTTTTAATTAAAACTAAAATCTCTTCATAACTCACGCGATTTTTCATCTCAAAAGAAATGTCTCGAATCACATTTGGAAATCGGCCAATTGGCACAAAACTTCTTTCCTCTTCCACTAACTTCAAAAGCTCATCCAAATCCAGTTCCGCTACCACCCTCTTTCCCCGACTCGTCCCCTCAGATTCTAAAAATCCCACCACTTCGCCGTCAACCAAAATCTCTAACTTATTCTTATCACTAATTTTAAATTCACATTCAAATATCCCCAAACCGCTCATTAAATCTTCCACTATTCCTTTCAAAAAAGTTACCACTTCATGCTTTGCCGCAGCTGCCAAACCTAATTTATTTTTCTCTAGCACCCCACCTTCTTTTAATTCAAATACATGACCTAATTCAAAAATTGCTACCGATTCAAAATTCCTACCGTTCATTCTTAAATTATTTGCTAAACCATGGATCAAACTCCCTCTCAATGCCGCGGACTCTGCTGAAGGTGGATTTAAGAGCGACACCTCATTCTTTAAGTTATTAGTAGAAACCAATGTATGATTATAAACCTCACTTAAACCCAAGTGTGGCAAAATCTCCCTAATCCTATCTTCCAAATTCACCACATCGTCATAATTAGCGTGATTCAAGGTAAATAAAGGCGCCGCCCCTTCTAAATTTTTATATCCATAAAGCCGCGTCACCTCTTCCACCAAATCAGGAAAAATATTTATATCCGTCCGATTCAAAGGCACCTCCACCACCTCACCCTTAACACTAAACCCTAATCGCTTTAAATACTTTAAAATCTCCACGTCTTTTAATGCAATTCCAGTTAATTTTCTGAATCTCTCGCAGCTAAACTGAATAGTCTTCGGCTTAATTTTCGTAAAATTCACATCCGCCGTCATTCCAACTTTTCCACCACACACTTCTAAAATTAAATCCGTCGCGCGATCCAAACCTTCCATTGCTAAAACTGGCGCCAAATCATGAGAAAATCTCAAAGAGGCATCTGTTTGCAGACCCAACAAACGTGAAGTCTTATAAATATTACTTCCTAAAAAATTCCCCGACACTAATAAAATATTTTTCGTCTCATGATTAATCTCAGCTCGCCTTCCACCCTTAATTCCAGCCACATCAAGCGGCGCTAAAGCATCAGCAATCACCGCCATGCCTTTTTTTAAAACATATTTCTTATGATCCAGAAGCTCAATCTCCTCACCTTCATTCGCCCCCCTCACAATAATTTTCCCACCCACCAACTTCTCAAAATCAAAAGCATGAAGCGGCTGCCCCATTTCAAAAGTCACATAATTAGTTAAGTCCACCAAATTATTAATCGGCTGCAATCCCATTTCTAAAATCGCCTCCGCGAGCCACTTAGGTGACGGCTTAATTTTTATCCCCTCAACATACCGAGCCGTCATTCGTCGGCATAAATCCGGCACCTTCACCATCACTTCAAATTGCCTTTTCACCTTTTCCTTTCCAAAAATTTTTACCTTAGGCAAATTTAATTTCAAACCAGTCACCGCAGCAATTTCTTTTGCCAAGCCCACATGACACGCTGCATCCGAAAAACGATTCGGTAAAATCTTCAAATCCATTATCTTCTTATCAAAATTCTCCACCTCAAACAGATGACTCTCAAACGCCTCTACCGCCTGCTTCATATTCTTTAACCCCGGCACTATTTTTTTTAACCAACTATAACTAACTTTCATATTTAAAATTGTTTAATAAATCTTAAGTCCCCACTGTAAAAATAACGGATATCCGGAATATTATATTTAATCATCGCCAAACGCTCCAAACCACCGCCAAAAGCAAAGCCCTGCACCTTATTTGGATTATATCCCACCTCTTCCAATACATGGGGATGCACCATACCGGCTCCCATTACCTCAAGCCACTTTTCTGTTCCAGGTAGTTGAATATCGATCTCCACGCTCGGCTCAGTAAAAGGAAAAAAGCTCGGCCGAATTCTCATCTTCACTTTTTTATTAAAAAACTTATCAAAAAATTGCTGAATTACAAATTTAAAATTCGCTAAATTCACATCCGCCCCAATCATCAAACCTTCAAACTGATGAAAATTCACCTCATGCGTCGCATCCGTCGCTTCAAATCTAAAAACTCTCCCAGGCACAATAATTGCAAATGGCGGCTCATGCTCTTTCATATAATGCACCTGCACTGGCGAAGTATGAGTACGCAATAATTTCTTTGGCTCAGTCTGAAGCCACAAAGTATCCCACATATCCCGCGCCGGATGATTTGGCGGAATATTCAAGGCGTCAAAATTATAATATTCTGTTTCTACTTCCGGCCCCAACACCGTGCTAAAATTCAACCCCAAAAAAATCTCTCGAATCTTTTTATTAACCTGACTCAAAATATGCAAATGCCCTCGTTCTACTTTTTTACCAGGCAAAGTTAAATCAAAATGCGCCTCCCGATCCAGTTCTTCCGCCTGTAATAATTCAAATTTCTGATCCCAAAGTATCATAAGCTCCCCACGTAAACGATTTAACACCCCGCCCACTTCTCTTTTTTCTTCTAAACTCAGCTTAGGTAATTCCTCAAATAACTTAGTTAAAATTCCACTCTTCCTCCCAAAATATTTATTTTTTAAACTCTCCAAAACAGCTAAACTACTAGTTTTTTCCAAATCCGCCAAAGCCTCCTCTTTTAGACGCATTAAATCCCTCATTAGCCTTTATCATACCGAATTTCCACGCCCTAAACAATCCTAAAAACAAAAAACCGCCCCTAAGGCGGTTTTAAAAATCAGAAATCACTTTTTTACCAAATCATAAATTCGATTCGTCTCAGAAATTAATCTCTTCATATTTTCCGAATCATCACTGGCATGCCCAGCTAAAGTAAGGGCGAGGTTAGAATTAGCACCCAAAGCTTGATGTAACAACCAAGCGCTTCTTGGCTGAAAAACCATTTAA
>CAYHSQ010000020.1:5797-11590 GCA_964359365.1 uncultured Candidatus Saccharibacteria bacterium
TCCCCTGAGTAATACTAATTGGAATATGAGCCAACTTAAAAGCATTTTTCAAAATATAGCCATCCGCTAAAAAACAATTATTCACAAAATAATGGGCGGTAATCGAAGCTTCAGCAAAAAGAGTCGGCTCATCACAAGAATCATCAGTCGTCCCCAAACCAGTGTCCGAAGAATTTAAATACATCATCCCATTACTCCAATTATAGCCAGCTATCTCTATCGCCGCCGCCTTATTCCCATTTCTAATTTCATCATGATAATACCTCAATGGATCACCTCTAAATCTACTTGGCACAAAATCAATAAATCTCTGCCAATGCTCTGGATGATAAATGCCAATGCCAACTTCACCATCTCGGTAAAAATAATCCATCTCATTTTTGTTGGCCAAATAAACCCCTCGCAAAATCATCGCTGAAACTCGCTCGGTAAATTCCAAAGCAAAAGCCAAAGCCAAAGTTGTTCCCCAAGAACCAGCAAAAAAAGCCGCCTCCGAAATTCCCAATCGATTCATCAGCTTCACAATATCCATCACCAAATAACCAGTAGTGTTATTAACCAGCAAACCAAGGGGTTCACTTCGCCCGCAACCCCGCTGATCAAATAAAATCACTCGCCACTTCGCCGGATCAAAAAATCTTCGATGATTTTCATTACAAGCTACCCCGGGCCCACCATGTACAAAAATCATCGGATACCCATCAGGATTTCCAACCTGCTCATAATAAATCCTATGGCCATGCCCCACTGGCATAAAACCCTTATCGTATGGCTCAATTTTGGGATAACCAAATAAATCCATAGCGTCCATAGCAAATCCCCTTTCGGCAAGCTCAAGGCAAGCCTTTGTCAAAAAACCGCTATTATAATAGCGGTTTTTTGATCAAAGTCAAAACAAGATTATTTCTTAGCAGCCTTCTTTTTCACCTCCAATCCCAACTCTTTTAACTGCTTCTCATTCACCAAATCCGGCGCCCCCATCATCAAATCTTTTGCCTCACCATTCTTTGGAAAAGCAATCACCTCCCGAATATTAGCCTCACCTAAAAGCAACATACAAATTCGATCAATCCCGGGAGCAAAACCACCATGGGGTGGCGCCCCATATTGAAAGGCTCGCAAAATATGCCCGAACCGCGCCCCCTGCTCTTCCTCCGAAATATTTAACAAATCAAAAACTTGTTTTTGCTCCTCTCGCTTATGAATCCGAATACTCCCCGAAGAAAGTTCATAGCCATTCAACACCAAGTCGTAAGAATTGGCACGAATCGACATCAAATCCTCGCCCTTCATAAATTTTTCCAAGTCCTCTTCTTTCACCGAACAAAATGGGTGATGAGCCGCGGTCAAATTCCCCTCTTCGTCTTTTTCAAACATTGGAAAATCCGTAATCCAACAAAAAGCTAATTCGTTCGGATTATTTTTATCCACACGTAAATCTGGCTTATCAGAGCCATATTTTTCCATTGCCTCCGCATAAGTTAAGCGCGCGAAAGGTCGACTCGTAAAAGTCTTATTAGGAAAAAGCTTTTCCACTAATTCGATAAACATCGCCTCTGTATATTTCAAAATCTCTTCCTGATTAGTAAAAGACATTTCAAAATCCAACTGCGTAAATTCCGGCTGCCGATCCCCTCGTAAATCCTCATCTCGAAAACACCGAGCAATCTGAAAATACCTCTCGATTCCCGCCACCATACACAGCTGTTTAAACTGCTGAGGTGACTGCGGTAAAGCATAAAACTTACCAGCCTCTAATCTAGAAGGCACCACGTATTCCCTCGAACCCTCCGGCGTCCCCTTCATCAAAATCGGTGTTTCAACTTCAATAAAATTATTCCGATGCATGTACTCCCTAAAAAAAGTAATAATCTTATCTCGCATCCAAAGATTACGAAGCATCCTCCCGCGCCTTAAATCTAAATAACGAAACTCCAAACGCGCCTCTTCATTTAATTCCAATCCACCGGAAGTCACATCAAATGGTGGCGTTAAAGCTTCGTTTAACACCCTCAATTCTTTAATAAAAATCTCGAGCGAACCATTTTGCTCACCTTCTTTCACCATATTGGCAGGTCTCTGATTCACAGTTCCCACGACCTCAATCACCCATTCTGGTCTAACTGGTTGCACCGCCGCATATGCCTCAGCACTCTGAGGCATCACAAGCATCTGCACCTTGCCACCCCGATCTCGCAAATCCAAAAACACCAACTTACCATGGTCTCGCCTCACATCAACCCAACCTTTTAAGAGCACATCTTGCCCAACTTTTTCCTTTAAATCACTAGTCCAAATCCTCTCCATATACTGCCAATGCTAACCCAAAAGCCCTCCTTCACACAACTTTTTTAACGTTTCAAAAATCTTCTGCATTGCATAAGTATCCAGCTTACAATACTCAGTTAAATCCTCGGCAATCTGCCGCTTCTCCTCTTTTGTTAAATCCTCAAGCACCATCTGCCGCCACTTCTCCGAAGCCATCCCACCCTCCTTAATATTTAGGCCGGCATAAGAAAAATCTGGCACCAAAACCGGTAATACATACTTAATCGAAAAGCTCCCCTTAAAATCCTTATGCACGTAATACTGCTTTTTGAAAACTTCCATCAAATCAAATACTCGCCCATTCACAGCCTCCATTAAACCTTTAAATTCAGGCATCCGATCACCCAACTCTCGATTCACACTACATTCAAAAGATTTATTCCACACCACCACATTCCCCTCGGTGCCAATTAAACTTTTTAAAGTTTCACAAAACTCTGGCCCTGGATCAGAATTTTCTTTATGTAAAAAGCCAAAATGCCTCGACTCACTCGCTCCCTTTTCTAAAATATGTAATGAAAACTGAAACGGCACCCGCTGAAAGGGTTTATAGCCATCATACATTGGAATTGGCGGCGCAAAAGTTTCATAATCCAAAAAATAAAGCGGGTAAATCAAATCATCTAACTCCTTTTTTATTAAAGCTTTATCGATCAATATCTTGTCATATTTATGAGTCATCACCTGATTCATCTGCTTTAAATCCAAATCAAAATCATCCGGCACCTCTTCCATTTTATAAATCCCCAAACCAATTAGTTCCTGTAATTTTCTTTTACTCCTCCCAATATAAGCCAAATCATGCACTGCATATTCTGGCACTTCAGGATTTGAGTAACTAAAACTCTCACAATGATTCGACCGACCTTTATGAATACAGTCACAAGCTCCCAGGGGCTCCTCTTCCGACAACAAATATTTTTTCGCCTCTTCCATCTTTTCTTTAATCCCACTCATTCTCGCGCAAACCTCTTCCGTTACATCCGCCGCCACAAATTTATCCCTCAAAGATAATTCCCCCTTTTTTATATAATGCCGATTCAAATGCACCACAAAAGTTTTATCAATAATTAACCCCGCTCGCTCAATCACGCTTTTCTGAAACGCCAAATCATCCAAATGACTTTCATTCACCTCCGAAGTCGCCTTCACTTCATATAAATTAAATTTCTTCGGCTCATCAAAGCCATTAGCGGAGGCGGCATTATCATCTACCCTCTCTAAGATATCCGCCGCCACTAAAAAAACATCTTCTAAAAATACCGGCTGGAAAATCACCGTCTTTTCTAAACGAATTAAATCCTTCGTAAAAGTTTGCCCCACCAAATCCCGCCCCTTCACCAAAATCCCAGCCGGAAACATCTCTCGTGCATAAGCTTCCACCTCATTCCCCATCTCAATTGTCCCCTCCTCAAATTCCGAAAGTTTCTCAGTCGCTACCTCAGGCTTATGCTTCCGCAACCAAGCATTCTTCCTACAATATAAATAATTTATAAAATCCGTCTTAGAAATATACATCTTAATACTGTCTCTAGCTAACGCTTTCATAAATGGTTAGCCAAAGACAGTATTATCATAAATGAAAAACACCGCCTAAGAAAGCAGTGTTTTTCAAAAACTAAATCAAATCCTATCTACCAAACCATCCAAAAAATCTCTTAAAAATATTTTGCAAAGCTGGCAAACCCTTAGCCTCTGGCAATACATTTACATAATAAGTTTCAGATCCGCAAGTAGAAAGATTATTTTCCGAAGTAACCTTAGCAAATACCCCCACTCTCTGATTAACTTTAATAACTTTAGCAGAAGTAGCCACTGTATTATTAACACATCCTAATAAACCACCAGAATAAGAAACGTTAACAGTTTTACCTCCATTAGTCTTAATAACTAAATAATTCAAACCGTCTATTGCTTCAAGTATCTTATTTTCAACTACCACACCAGAAAACTTAACCTCACTTCCCACATCAAACTTCACCTCCCTTGCAGCTATCTTAGCTTCGATCTTATTTTCCACCTCACCCAACTTCTTTTTCATCTCGACCGTCCTATCGTTAATCTTAGCCTTTTTCTCAACCGCTTTTTCATCCACTTTTTTCATCCTCTCATCAATCTTACCTACCCTCTTATCATTACCCTTCTCCAAAGCCTTGGCCTTCTGCTCAGCCAACCTATCTTTAGCAACCTCAGCCTTAAGATCCACTTTCTTTACGAGATTTTGAGCTCGATCATCCAATCTCTTATTAAGCTCCTCACCCCGCTTCTGCCACTTTTGAATTAACTCAGCAGGCATGGGTTTCTTATCACCATCAACAGGAGCAGTAGTCAAAGTTACATAACCATTCGCATCCACACCATTTGTCGCCACAACTTGAGCAGTTAAATTATCCGCCTTAGCACTCAAAACTAAAACCGCACAAAAAATTATCGACAAACCTAAAATTTTATTTTTCATAGTAATTTAATAATTTACTTAATCCCGACTTAAAACCACTATATCACAAAAATGACCCCTAAAACACTGGACAATTCCATTATTTCTTGCCATTACACAGCTCTTTAGCCCAAAGCCCCAAACCAGCTGATTTTGCTTGGCTTTCCGCCTCCCCAAACTCCTTTTGATACTTATAGGGCAAATGATAGGTATATTCATACCCATAGCCACCCTCAATATAGAATTTCAAAACAAAATAAAAAGAGCTGCCGACAAGCAACTCTTAAAATCATCCCCACAAAACCTTTCTAAAAAAACTAAATACTAGAAAAGCTACGAGGCCCATCACCATTAAGCCCATAATACAATCCATCGCCCGAAGACAAAGCATTCGCATCTCTTTTGATTTATCTGGTTCGTTCTCATTCATTAAAAACCCATCCCTTTCTTTAAAGCCCCGGCCACTAAAATAGCCAGCAGAATTAAAACAAAAAATAAACCAGTGAGCAAAAATCTATTTAAGGATGTATCGCGGTTTTTCATTAGTCACCCCCCTGTAATCCAAAGAGTTCATTATAAAAACAATCACCAATGAAACAAACCAAATAACAAGCAAAGAGATGATAAGATTCTCAGAAAGATTAGGCTTTTGATTTTCCATCTAGCTGTTCCTTATTTGAAACAACTTAAATAAATAATCCGCATCACCAAACCAATTGTGACAATTACACAAAACCAATCTTCCCGACTCATACGAATTCTCATGGCGTCATCCCCTCTAAAAACAACTTAATGAAGCCATAAGCCATTACTAGAACCAAACACCATAAAACAGCAACTAAAGCCAAATAACGCTTTTTCATGATTTGCCCTCCAAAGAAAGTCAAAAAACTACCTACATCCTACCCCAATCAAACCCAATTTCCCACCCCCCCCACAACGTTACAGAAATCAAAACAAAAAATTCAAAAAACCTAAAAGAAAACTTTATTTTTGATTTCTTCTTTTAATTTATTAATTCCCTCTTC
>CAYHSQ010000021.1:0-11074 GCA_964359365.1 uncultured Candidatus Saccharibacteria bacterium
TTTTTAAAAAACTTGATACTTTGAGCGATTCCTTCGTTGCCTTCGGAGCTTCCTCTTTCGCAGTACTTATTCGTACAGCTCAAGAGAGACTCCGGAGGCGCCTCGGACTCATCTCAAATTATCAAGTTTTTTGGATTGTTGTACTTTTTAATTTAATCAAAAATTAAACTGCTTTTTTATATCTTCTAAGGCTTTTTCAAAAACATTAGCTAAGACAGCTTGATCTCCCATGGAGATTTTATTTAAAACGAAATCTGAGGCTTTTTTCCTGACAGATTCTTCTGGATTACGAATGCCGATTTTTAATCGGTAAAAGTTTTCGGTTTTTAATTGATCGATAATATTTTGAATACCATTATGGCCACCGCTACTGCCGGTGCTTGTGATTTTATAGTGGCCAAGGAGTTGGTCGGAGTCGTCATGAATTATTAGTAGGGTATTAGTCTTACTTTTATCTCTTAAGTTTTTTCTGACGAATTCGCCAGAGAGATTCATATAGCAAGCGGTTTTTAAAAGTTTGAAAGGGACTTCGCTTAATTGGTATTTAAGAAAGTCCACAAAAAGATAGCCAACATTATGATAGGTATTTTCGTATTCGGTTCCTGGATTACCTAGGCCAATTACCAATTCGAGTTTCGATTCCTGCATAAGCTTATTATACATGAATGGGTTTGCCCCGTTGAATAGTTCGTTGTATTCAATGGGGTAAATAAAAAACGCCTTGATGGCGTTTTAATTAATTATTTGAATTATGTTTTGGGTTTTTCGGTCTCATTGTCGTCTGATTCTTCTTCCGTCTCTTCGTCTTCTGCGTAGGAGTTGAGGGCGACATAACCTACGATGGCTCCAATGACTAGAAAAAACCATGTAAGCGCACCAATACTTGCAAATCTATTGTCTAAGCAGGCTATGAGTTTACACACAATTCCCATAATGAAAAGTAAAAAAGCTGAAATTCCGAGTTTCATTCCAGGTGCCCTTCCTCTATTTCGGTTTTTTCGGATTTGGGATTTTTAATGATCTGGGATTTTTCGGGCATAGGATTTTTTAGGTCTTCCCTGTGTAGATTGTCTAGTAATGCAAATAGCCCGACTACTATTCCTAAAACTAAGAAGACCACTGCTAATGGGCCCATGTCGCTGAATTTTTTATCCAAGCATGAGATATAGGCGCAGATGATCGTTAAGATGAATAATAAGAAAGTACTAATAACAAGGATCATTCCGCAACCCCTCTTTCTTCGAAGGATTGGCGATTAGCCAATGCGCAGATGGTTATGCTTGCTGGTAGGCGGATGGGTTCATCATAATGCTTTCTTTCTGGTCTTTTGCCATGAGTCATGATGTAGCTAATGAGATTCCATGAGCAATCTCGGCAGAAGCCTAATGCAACTAAGTTATCTACCACGTTTTCCAATCTGGCGTTGAATTTGACTCGATCATTTATTGGTTTCGCAATGGCAATAAAAATTGAGAGGCTTGCGATGACTAACATGAAGATTGTGGGCGCGTTCATTTTTGATCTCCTTCGGTGGTTGGTTGACTGGTGTTTTGAGTTTTTTCTGATTTGGTATTTTTTAATGCTCTTTTTGGTATATCATCTAAGAAGTCTTCTTTGATCCATCTATATCCAGCAAATAAAGTGAGAGCTGTTATGAAGGCGAGGAAGGCTGAGTCTAAGCTTGCTCGATACTTAGCGTTATAAAGAAAGCACAGAGCAAGAAAAACTATTAGTAATACGCCTGCTTCTACTAGGGTCACTTTTTCACTCCTTTTTGGTTTGTGGGGGATTGAAGTTAGATTATTTCATGAATCATTTTCATTTCGAGCATTTGTTTGGCGGTCCAATCTCTATCAGAACGAATAAGTTTCATTATCAATTTTCTACTCACTTGGTAGAGTTTCATTTTTAATTTGACCGAGTCGTTTTGGGCCCTTTTTAATCCATCCGTGATTAGCTTAGATTTTTTTGCTGTTAATGATTCCTCGCACCGTTCAACATATAGTTCATGAAAATGAAGGGTGCAATTTTGTGTAGCTCGCCGGACTTTTCCAGCGCCGAAAATCATGGTGCCGGCTGAATCAACTGTTCCAAAGCCAGTGGTGATTAGGTTGATTTCATGAACTCTTACAAAATCAATAAAAGCCTTGGCGACACTAAGGCTACCACCTTCGGTTAAGACCCAAAGATCAATCGTGGCCTTAGGATATTCTTGCTTGATTTCAAGTATCTGGCTTATGATTTGAGCTAAATGCTCTTCGTCTACTTCGCCAATCCAAAAGATTCGATGCGAGCGTATTTTTTTCTTAGGCTTTGTCACGGAGTGTCTCCACTGTGAAGTTGTAAAAGGACGATTTACCCTGTTAGATAATTACTCATCTAATGGGGTGAATTGACGATCTATTTATACTAAAAATAGGGGATTTTGTCAAATTTTAGTAGTTTATTACTTTGACCGGGTAGATTCCCGCGAAGGCGGGAATGACAAGTCAAGGGGTTGGTATTTTGCTTTAAAACTTAGGTTTTAAGCCTTATATTCATCCACAAAGGGCTATATTGACTTATCTAGCTAATGTATGGTATAATATACCCCATGAAACAAGTATTAATTACATCTTTGTTTTTAGCAGGATTTTTAGCTTTTTTTACCGGTTCGGTAGAAGCAGCTACTTATGACAATTGTAATAGTCGCAATAGAAGCCCGATCGTGAGTGGTTTAAATAGCCGCAGCGTTCATTTGGGTGATGTTGTGAATATGCAATTAAATGTCAGTGATCCTGATAATGATGGTTTGTCGGTTTACATGCTCGAGGGTCCTTATAATGCTACTTTTGACAGGTATAATTTTAACTTCTCTTGGATTCCAGATGAAGTGGGTAGATATAATATTACCTTTAGAGTTTTCGACAGTTTTTGTTCTTATATAGACAAGACTGTCGTTATTCAGGTAGATAATAAATTACCTGATTTTGGAGTGAGCTTAAATACAAGCGGTACTTCTACTTATTATAATTATTATAATAATCAAAGTGCTTGCAGTAATATTGCCCCGGCTTTCTCTAATTTTAACCCGTTAAGAATTGCTAAAGAGGGTTCGCTTTATACTTCCTATGCTTTAGCGCTTTCTTCCGGTGATGCTGTTACTTATAGATTAGTAACTGCGCCAGATGGGATGATAATCAATCCATCTACTGGTTTAATTTCTTGGACGCCAAACTATGCTCAGGGTAGGACCGGAGCATATACGGTAACAATCGCTGCTTCTAATTGTTTTAGAGAGGTTCAGACTTCTTACTATTTGGTAGTGACAGATGTGCAGTTTGAAGTTCCGGTGGAAAAACCGATTTATAAGCCAGCTCCAAAACCAGCGCCAAAATGTAATTCTTGTGGCTGTGGGAACACCACAACTACAACTACTACGACCACCACGACTACCAATGGCTCTTGTGCTAGCGGTAACTGTGGAACGAATGGTAGTCCGACCGTGACCAATGACAGCAACAACACTAACAGTAATTTAAATTTAAGTGGTTTGAGCCTTGGTCAAACGTTTGTCAGTTTAGTGAGCTTTATCGCTTTGCTTGTTTCAATAGTCTTTAGCCCAGGTTTCTTAGTCTTCATTATTCTCATCTTGATTTATCGTAATTGGAAAAATAGGAAGAAAAGTGATTTGAAGTTATAAGACATAGAATAAAAACACAAAAGCCCCGAAAGGGGCTTTTGTGTTTTTATGGGTTATTGAAATATATTTCATATTCATACGGCTATTTAAGGTATCTATTGACTAAATATATTCTTATGTTGTATAATATGCCCATGAAAAAAATAACCCTTTTGGTCGTATCTTCATTGTTTTTTATAGGGATTTCTTTAATCTCGGCGGAAGCATGTGCTACTTGTGGCTATTGCTACACTTGTCATTATGAGGCGCCACGAGTGAATCATTTGCCAAATTTTGGGGTTAGTTTAACCAGTGTTCACACGCCGGTTTATTATGGTAATTACGATCGTAACCCTGATACTGGATCAAATTATTATAATGTTAATAGCTCGAATAATAGCTATTACTGGAATAACACTTCTAACAACAGCTATTATTGGAATAATAATTCTAACAGTGATTATTATTGGTATTATAATAATCAAAATCAAAACACTTGTAGTAATACTGTGCCGGTTTTTTCAAATTTCAATCCTGTAAAGGTAGCCAGAGAGGGGTCGGTTTACACTTCTTACGCTTTGGCAAATTCTTCGGGTGATAAAGTTACTTATAGATTTATAACGGCACCAGACGGGATGACGATTGATCCTTCGACTGGTTTGATTTCTTGGACGCCGAATTATTCTCAGGGTAGAGCAGCGGCTTATACTGTGACTGTGGCGGCGGCTAATTGCTTTAGGGAGATTCAAACTACCTATTATTTAGTGGTCAGCGATGTGCAGTTTGCCTTGCCGGTTCCGGAGCCTGTTTATGTGCCAACTTATTATTCGCCAATTTATGAGCCAGAGATTGAGGTGGAATGCGATTCTTGTGGTTGTGATAATGTTGCAAATTCTTGTAATAGTTGTGGGGTGAATGGTGGAGTGGTTGTGAACAATGGTAATAATAGTAATTTAAATGTTAGTGATCAAACTTCTTTGAATTTAGTAAATTCTTTAGGGGGATTCATTTCGACTATTTTAGCTTTTGTTTTTAGCTCAAGCTTCTTAATCTTAATTATTTTAATTTTGATTTATAATGGCTGGAAAAGTGGTAGGTTGTAGGATTTAAAGTATTTAAACTAAAAAGCCCCGAATGGGGCTTTTAGTTTGTAACATATGTTGTTAGATTCTTTCGGTGAGCATAATGCGTTGCTGCATTTCTTGGAGGTTGCGGCGGATTTTTAAGGTAATCGTGTCGCCGACTTCTTTTTCTTCTAAGAAATCTTGAATATTTTTTTCTCGGGTGACTTTTTCATTATTGATTTCTAAGACGATATCTTTTTCTCTTAGGCCGGCTTTGTCGGCTGGACTGTCTTTGATGACGGCTGGTTCGTTGGCTGACTGACTAATGACTAAGGCGCCATAGTCGACGGGCAAGTTCATTTTTTCTTTTAGGTTTTCGTCGATAGTGATGTAGCGGAGGCCGAGCATCGGGCGCTTGATGCGACCAAATTTTTTCAAATCTTCAACATCGCGTTTGGCGGAATTGATAGGAATAGCGAAGCTTAAGTTTTGAGCGCCGAAGACGATCGCGGTATTGATGCCGATAACGTTGCCATTGTTATCGATTAAAGGGCCACCGGAATTGCCGGGGTTGATGGCGGCGTCGGTTTGAATGAGGCCGCGCATTTCTTGAGTGCCGCTGGCTTGGTCTGGAGAGGCGGTGATGGAGCGGGAGAGGCCAGAGACGATGCCTAGGGAGACCGTGTCTTTGAAGAGGCCGAGGGCGTTACCAATGGCTAAGATGGGTTGGCCGAGATTAAGATTAGAAGAATCACCAAGCTCTAAGGTTTTTAAGGGTTCGTGATTGTGGATTTTCAAGATGGCGACATCGTCGATAGGATCACGAGCTAAAACATAGCCGCGATATTTTTTGTTGTCGTTCGTGATGACGGTGTATTCGGCATCTTTGTCGGCGACGACGTGCTTGTTCGTTAAAATTATTCCTTTACTGTCGACGGCGAAGCCGGAACCGCTACCGATTTGCACCATGCCGTGCGCGTCGATGGCGCCTTCGGGAATTTCATTTTTAGAATGTTCAAAAGGGAAGAAGGGAAGGGAGTCGTGAGGAATTTCTTTTTCGACTGCTTCTAATTTTTTGCTGATGACGACGGTGACAACCGAAGGCATCGCTTCTTTGATAACATTTTCCCAAGTGCTTTCTTTCATAAGCATAATTTTAGTCTTAGGATTTTTTTTGTCTATATTGTTTTTTTTAAATTGCGTGAGCTTGTATTTTCTGCTATCTTATTTTTAGTAATTTGTTAGGGGTAATGGCCGATTCTCTTTCGGAGGAATCTGATCATGAGTCTTTTAAAAGAAGCGTTGACGATTTGCATGGCGATTTCGGGAATGATGTTTGGTTTGCTGGTGGTATTTGCTTTGATTCAAGTTTGGCTGATGTTTTTAAAGTATCATTCCGATTCAGGCGATTTGCCAGATATGTTTAGCAAGCCCGAGATTAATCCGGGTTGTGATTGCGATCCTTCTTCTGATATTAATGCTAGGTCTCAGGCGATTTATTATGCTTTGATGGGTGTCTTGCATGAGTTTGGTCTTGATGAGTTGCTTCGAGAATTTAATGATACTCGGCAAAATGAGGAGATATTTGGTGATGCTGAGCCAGCGACTTCTGGAAGATCGGAATTAGATGGTGATGATCCGGTGACTGACGTGGATTTTGATGCTGCGGCGGATGACGAAGATCATGCTCCACCGAAGGATGAAGAGTTGCCGAAATAAATTTTAATAGAAAAGATTAAGCGAGCATAGCGGCTCGTTTTTTATTTCTTAAATATTTTTTGCTTTTCCACAGGTTTTATATTTTGCGAGTAAGATCGGCATGTTACAATTATTGAAAAGGTCGTTTTTAGTTATTTTTAATTATGAATTCAAAGAAATTTTTAACAGTAGCTGGTGTGGTATTAGTCGTGGTGGGTGTTTTAGGTTTTCTCGGGCCTATCGGACCAGATGCTATGTCTAGCTGGTTTGGTTCTTTTTGGTATTTTGATAATTACGAAAACTGGGCTCACTTAGTACTCGGTATCGTGGCCTTGTTAGCTTCTTACGGCTTAGCTCGTGGCACTCAAAAGCAATTAGTCACCTTGGTAGGTGTGATCGCTTTGTTTGTTGGCTTGTGGAATATTTGGAATAGTAGCTTGCTTGGTGCGGAGCTCCAGAATCCACCTGATTTATTATTACACTTATTAATTGGTGTATGGGCTTTGTGGGTAGTGCGAGGGGACAACGGTAAGAGAAGATAGTTTTCTTTTATTAAGTTAGTTTTTTCAAAGCCGCTCTGTAAAAGGAGCGGCTTTGAGTTTTTTGGAGTTTTTTGCTACTATGGCTTCATTATGTTGGGATTTTTAAGGGATAAGTTAATGAAGCGGTATTTGGAAAAGGAGTGGACGCAGGCCGAGTGGGCGGGCTTTGAAGACGCTTTGCGGAAGATGAGTCCAGATGAATTAAGGAGGATGATCGTGCAGTTTGCGCCCCAGATGGGGGTGGGGCAGAAGATTAATCAGGCGCAGTTGGGGATGATTGATGAATCTATGAAAGAGAAGATGTTGCTCGAAATTAAAAAGATGATAAAGATAAAAAATTAATACTTTGAGCGATTCCGGCGTTGCTTTCAAAGCTTCCTTGTTCGCAGTACTAGCTCGTACAGCTCACAAGAGACTTTGAAAGCGCCTTGGACTTATCTCAAATTATTAATTTTTTGGATGCCTAAAGAGATTTGTATAATAAATCTTTAACGGGCCAGTAGCTCACCTGGCTAGAGCGCCTCGTTTGCAACGAGGAGGTAACCGGTTCAAGTCCGGTCTGGTCCACTGCTTCGCGCAAGGCTACGCAGTGCGCGGCACTATTAATGTTATGGAAGGTATGAATAAAAAAGAAATCTCTAGCGGTGTGGTGCATAAGGTGCCGGCGGATTTACGGAAGGTGCTTACTTCTGCTGTGGCGGTGCGAGCGGCTTGGGAGGATATTACGCCAATTGCGCGTAATGAGTGGATTTGTTGGATTGAGTCGGCTAAGAAGCCAGAAACTAGGAGTCATCGGATCGAGAGGACGCGTACGGAGCTTGTGGAGGGAAAGCGGCGACCTTGTTGTTGGGCTGGTTGCCCCCATCGCTAAAAAAATATGGAAAATTTTGAGAAGGAGATAGAAAAAATAAACCATCGTAATAAACGAGTGGAAGTTGATAAGGCTTGGGAGATTAGCTTGTTTAGAAAGATTGTTATTGCTGTTTTGACTTATTTTGTTGTGGTTTTGTTTTTTATTTTTGCTGAGTTACCAAATCCTTTTGTGAATGCCGTTGTACCCACTTTGGGATTTTTACTATCGACGCTTTCGCTGTCATTTTTCAAAAATGTTTGGTTAGAGTATTTTTATAAAGAATAATAATTTTATGAATGAAAACATGGTAGATGTAGCGAAGAGTAAGTATTTCCTTTATATCGGGATTTTGTTTGTTGTGGTTTTGATGATTTCTAACACGACGGGAGTGAAATTAATCCAATTGGGGTCGTTTGTTTTTTCTGGAGCGATATTTGTGTTTCCGATTAGTTATATCTTTGGAGATATTTTGACTGAGGTTTATGGATACAAAGCTTCGAGGAAAATTATTTGGGCGGGGTTTGCGTCTCTTATATTGATGACTTTTTGTTATTGGTTGGTGGGGATACTTCCTGCGGCATCATTTTGGCCAAATCAAGGAGCCTACGAGGCGATTCTTGGAGCTGTGCCGAGAATTGTTTTGGCTTCGATGATTGCGTATTTTGCCGGAGAATTTAGCAATTCTTTTGTTTTATCAAAAATGAAGGTGTGGATGAATGGTAAACATCTTTGGATGAGGACGATTGGTTCAACGATTGTGGGGGAGGGAGTAGATAGTATTATTTTTGCGAGTGTAGCTTTTTACGGGACGATGCCTTTTAGCGCATTAGTTTCTCTGATTTTGTCTATTTATATATTTAAAGTTTTGTATGAAATCTTGGCTACGCCGCTTACATATTTTATCGTAAACAAATTAAAGAAGGCCGAAGGGATTGATGTCTATGATCGGGGGATTAGCTATAATCCATTTAAGCTTTCGGAGAAGATTTAGTTAAATGGAAACCTTTTTAGGTGGAAAGGATAACTTTTCTGATTTTTGGTTTAATAAATTAACTCCTCGGCAAAGGAAAAGAAGAATTGAGCTTGCCTTTATTCCTATTAAGATTGTTGGGATGAATCAAATCCATATTCTTGAAAAATATGAAAAATCATCGGTTTTTAAGGAGATTGGTTTTATTTATTTTATAACTACTCTTAAGAATACTTGGGATAATATAGAATTTGCAATAGAGATTGGAAAGGGTAGATTTCGTCGTTTTTCTTATTACCCAACGCGCACCGTTCTGGAAAGCTTACTTAGGCTTGAGTATTATTGTAGGCAAAAAAAAGAAGGTCAAAATAAGATTACTGTAAGAGAGCTTCTTCGTATTGCAAAGAGGTTTTATGATAGGGAGAAAATTGAAAATCAATCTGGTGAGCCATACAGAAAAATGTATAGCGAGGTTGCTGATCAGGGTGATTACCCTCAAATAGAAGAGGCTAATTCTAAAGACGATCCTTTTCCAAATATGAAATGCTTATCGAAAGAAAGTACTTTGTGTTGTGATGGTAATATATATTTTTCTTACGAAGCTCTTTGTGAGCTTTCTCATGGAAAGTTATTAGCAGTAACTTCGGCAATGCAAGATGAATTTGCTGAGCATATACGTTCTCTCATGGATATTCAGTATGCGGCTTGTAACTTAATTAAGTTAGTTGATAATCATATTCAGGGCGTTACAAAAAAAGACGTTGTTGAGGCGCTTAATAAGGCGGATAGGATAATAAAAGATGGCTTTTGTGAAATTTTATAGATATATATTAAGATAGTCGGTTTATTGAGGCTATTGTTCTATGGTTATGTGTTGGTTTACAATTGAATTATTATGAAATTAAATTCTGGCTTGGTGAAATTTTTTGATATCTTTAATCAAAGATCATCTTTGCTTTTTGGAGTTTTTTTACTTTTGATTGGTGCTCAAAATTTAAACTTTTTTATTTCTGGAATTTCAGTAATATTGGGTACTTTAGCATATAAGTCTGCGAAAAATAGAAAATTAGGTATTACGAAAGCTTCGATATTTAATCAGGTTTTAGAAATAACTTCTTTTATTTTAATTGTTCTTTTAGTTTCGTGGAAAAATGATCTTAAGAGGATAATAGTTAATGATCCGGTTCCTAATATTGCTATCCCGGCATGGTTGATTACGGCATATTTGACCGTGGTATTTTATGAATATTTTAACTTTAAAAAAAATCTAAAAAAAAGAATAGGGTTGATAATTACTATGTTCATTGTTGTGTTTTATGCTTTGTTTTTTATTTTGTACTTTATATAGATTATGAAGAAAATCTTTGATTTTATTTCAGTTAATAAATATTATCGAATGGAAGACTCAGAACTTGAAATTGAAGCAAGTAAGTGGAAGATTCGTGGTTATGGATCACCATATTCGAATGGAATTGACAGAAACATTATTATTGACACTCTTTTAAGAAAAGACAACGCAAATAATTCGCGCTACGCTATAATTATTTCTGTATTTGCTCTTATGATGAGTCTTGTATCATTACTTGCCCTTTATTAGATTTCTATGTAAGTGGTTTTAATATAATTATATTTATGAAAATTGTGGTTTGTGGGAGTATGACGGCTTCTAGGGAGATGGTGGAGGTTAAGAAAAAGTTAATGGAGTTGGGGTGCGAGGTGGTGTTGCCGGATTTTACGGAGGAATATGCGGGGATGGCGACTGAGGCTGAAATGCACGCTGAGTCGGTGAGTAATAAAGTGGAGCATGATTTGATTCGGGGGTATTATGAAAAGATTAAATTATGCGATGCGATTCTGGTAGTGAATATTGAGCGGAAGGGAGTGGCTGGTTATATTGGTGGGAATTCTTTTTTGGAAATGGGGTTTGCTTTTGTGCTTGATAAGCCGATTTATCTTTTGTATGATATGCCGGAAATGGGTTATCGAGATGAAATAGAGGCGATGAGGCCGGTGGTATTAAATAATGATTTTTCTAAAATTGAATAGATTCCACGCCTCAACCTTGTAGTTAATTTTTGTTAAAAAATTAAACAAAGTTGGGCTCTGAATGGCATTATGAAAACTAAATCTTTTAAGGAAAAAGTTTTGGAGGTGGTTCGGGGGATTAAGATGGGGGAGGTGAAAACTTATAAGGAGGTGGTGGCTTTGGCTGGGAGTCCCTTGGCTTATCGGGCGGTGGGGAGTGTTTTGAAGGGGAATTATTTGGCGAGTGTGTCGTGCCACAGG
>CAYHSQ010000022.1:0-10756 GCA_964359365.1 uncultured Candidatus Saccharibacteria bacterium
GGCGCGCCTGCCCGCGTATGCGTCGTTCGGTGAGGCCCAAAGCCCGGCGCGGCGCGCTCGGTTGAACGACTGTAGATTGCGGCTTTGATGAGGCGTTCACGATATTGGTTTAAAGGGTGGTCGGAAACATAGAGACCAAGTAATTCTTTTTCCCAAGCAAGTTTCACTTCCGTGGTAACTTTTTCGGTTTTAGGGAGTTTAAGGGAGCTGACTTCGGAGCTGTCGCCGAAGAGGCCGGCGGCAGAATTTTTTTCGTATTTTCTTAAGGCTTGAGTGAATTTAATGATGGCTTCTATATTTTGAATAATTTGATTGCGTTCTATTTCTAAAGAATCTAAGGCACCACACTTGGTGAGGGCTTCCAAAGATTTTTTATTAAGGTCTTTATGGCCGACGCGTTTTAAAATAGCACCTAAAGAATTAAAAGGACCGGCTTTTTGGCGTTCAGTGATAATAGCTTCGACGATATTTTCGCCGACATTTTTAATGGCGAGGAGACCAAAACGGATGTTACCTTCTTCGGGAGTGAAGTGCTTCCAACTTTTATTAATGTCTGGTGGAAGGACTTCTATTTTCATTTTTTTACATTCAGCGATTAAGAAGGCGGCGCGATCAACATCACCGGCGTCGGCGTTGAGAAGACTCGTCATATATTCGACTGGATAGTGAGCGCGGAGATAGGCGGTTTGATAGCCAATTAGGGCGTAGCAGACAGCGTGACTTTTATTAAAGCCATAGCGGGCGAAGGGTGGGAAAAGTTCCCAAATGGCTTCGGCGGTTTCTTGCGTCATACCGTTTTTGACCATGCCGTCGATGAGTTTGCTTTTCTGTTCGTCGAGAAGAGACTTAATTTTTTTACCGATCGCTTTTCTTAGGGTGTCAGCTTCGGCGAGGGTGAAGCCGGCGAGGTCTCTCGCGATTCTCATCATCTGTTCTTGATAGATACCGATACCGTAAGTGGTTTGCATGATAGGGGCGAGGCCGGGGTGGAGATAGGTGATTTCTTCGCGGCCGTGTTTGCGGTTGATATATGAAGGGATAAGTTCCATGGGGCCTGGGCGATAGGCGGCAACGAGGGCAACTAAGTCTTCGAGTTCGGTGGGCTTTAAATCTTTCATATAGCGGCGCATGCCGGAAGATTCAAATTGGAAAACGCCGGTTGTGTCGCCTTCTTGAAGCATTTTATAGGTGGCGGGGTCGCCTTGGGGGATGGTGTCCGTGTTGATTTCGCCTTTGCCCGCATCTCTAATTAAGCGAATGGCGTTTTCCATAATGGTGAGGTTTTTAAGCCCTAACAAGTCCATTTTTAGGAGACCTAAATCTTCGCAGGCGTGCATTTCGAATTGAGTGATGACGACTTTGTCATCTTGGGGGGCGTATTGGAGGGGGAGGTAATCTGTAAGAGGTTTGTCGCCGATGATGGTGCCACAGGCGTGGACTGAGGCGTGACGGGCAACACCTTCTAGTTTTTTGGCGGACTGAATGATGCGAGCCACATTGGGATCGGTCTTAATTAAATTTTGGAGATCGGGTGTTTCTTCGATCGCGGTATCTAAATTCATGCCAACTTTGAATGGGATGAGTTTGGCAACTTGATCACAAAGGGAATAGGGCATATTAAGCGCGCGGCCAGCGTCGCGAATGGCGGCTTTGGCAGCCATGGTACCGAAAGTAATAATATGAGCGACGTGATCGGCTCCATATTTTTCTTGGAGGTAGCCAAAGACTTCGTCGCGTCTTACGTCCGCAAGGTCGACATCGATATCCGGCATTTGAATACGATCGGGGTTTAAAAATCTTTCAAAGAGGAGGCCGAATTTTAGGGGGTCGACGTTGGTGATGCCTGTGATATAGGCCACGATGCTGCCGGCGGCGGAGCCACGGCCGGGACCGACGACGATGCCATGATCGCGTGCCCATTTGATAAAATCTTGGACGATTAAAAAGTAATCGGCAAAGCCCATACCATTAATAACGCCGAGTTCATACTCGATTCTTTGTTTAACTTCCTCAGTTATTGGATTGTAGCGGGTGAGAATTCTTTCGTCGATTAGTTTATTTAAAAAAGTGGCAGCGGTTTCACCTTCTGGAACGGAAAATTTAGGGAGAATGGTTTTGCCTAAAATTAGCTCTAGGTTGCAGAGCTCAACAATTTTTTCGGTATTAGCGATAGCGTCTGGGACATCTTCAAAAAACTTTGCCATTTCCTCGGGACTTTTAACGGAGAAATCGTCGTCGCTCATGCGATAGCGATTTTCTTTTACGCCAGATTGGATGGTACTTAAAATTTCTTGATAAGGGGCGTCTTCTTTTAAGATGTAGTGAATGTCTTGGGTGGCAACGAGGGGAATATTTAATTTACGGCTGATGTCGATAAGAGAGGTGCGGATTTTCTGGAACATCTCTGGCTCGATGTTCGGGTGATGGCCAATTTCGATAAAATAATTACCTTCACCAAAAAGCGCCAAGTGTTCTTTGGCGATATTTTCAGCGAGAACTAACTTATTGGATTTAATGGCGCGGATGAGTTCGCCGGAATAGCAGCCGGAAAGGGCGATCAAGCCTTCGTGATATTGGTTTAAAAGTTCTTTATCCATGCGAGGCTTGTAATAAAAGCCTTCCATGTAGGATTTGGTGACGAGTTGAATAAGATTTTTCCAGCCGGTTTCGTTTTTAACTAAAAGGGTAAGGTGAAAATATTTGTTGTCGACGTCGTGGACTTTTTCTTGACGAGTGCGCGGGGCGATATAAGCTTCGAGGCCTAAGATCGGCTTAATGCCGTTTTTTTTGCATGTTTTGTAAAAATCGATCGCACCATAGAGATTGCCGTGGTCGGTTAAGGCGAGCGAGGACATGCCGAGTTCTTTGGCTTTTTTAACTAATTGGTCGATTTTGCCGAGGCCGTCTAGGAGGGAGTAGTGGCTGTGGGTATGCAAATGTGTGAATTTAGTTTCAGCCATAGGTATAGTATCTAGTATTTAGAATCTAGAATCTAGCCCTTCGGTAAACTCAGGATAAATAGTTAGAATTTTATAGACTATTCTAAAACTTTTAAATATAGCTGAAGCGTGTGTGGTTGGGGTGGGAGAGGGGGGGATGAAAAAAGCAGCCTACAAAGACTGCTTTTGTTTTAGTTATTTCTCTTGGGGACCGAAAATTCGGTTGAATATCTCTTCGATATCTTCTGGAATTGGGTCGATCTTTTCTCTTTTTTTGACGGTTATTTTCAATTCTTTACTGGCTCGATTGACTTTGAAAGTCGGTTCGAAGTTTTCGTCGTGCGGGGTGACGTAGAGGTAATAATAAAAATCCTGAACGCTTTTCATGGGATGGTCGTCGATTTCTAAGACGATATCACCAAGTGCTAGATCCGAACTTTTGGAGGCTGTATTGGGCATTAAGCTGAAAATTACTAGGCCGGATTCTTTGGGACTAGTTTTTAATCCGTCGATGTTTAAATGATGACTTGTAAGACGATCTTTCATTTCGGCAAGGACTTGGACTTCCCAATGTTTTAATTCGCCAACTTTGGTTAGGTCTTTCAAGACAATTTTAATGGCATTGCTTTCAAGGCCTGCGTAATGGATGAATCCCGGCCTGTTAGGTAGGAATCTTTGATTGATAGCAACCACTTCGCCGTCACTATTAAGAATCGCGCCACCAGAACTACCTTGGGCGGTGGGACAATCATGAATAAGACAAGCTGGATGATCACCGCCTTGTAATTGGTTGATGAGATTACTTTTAGGAATGATGACTTTGCCAAAATCAACAACGAAGAGCACTGGCCAAGGGTTACCTAAATAAATTAGAGGGTCTAATCTTTTAAGTTGGTCGGAGTCGCCAAGTTTTAAGGGTGGCATATTCGAGGTGTCTTCTGCGGCATTAAATTTCAAAAGAGCAACATCCAATAATTTATCAGTACCTAGGATGGTCACTGGGTGTTTATTTGGTCCACGATGGTAAAAGTTGATAGTGAAATTAGTTTGACCGTGAAAAGTGGCGACGTGATTACATCCTAAGATATATTTTTCGCCGTCGACATCGACAATGAAGCCGGAGCCTAGGCCACCGCGATTACCTTGAATTAAAACCGAGGACTTGAGAAGTTTTTCAGTATCTAGCGCGATCGTTTTCTTAAGTTCGATCGGCGCCTCGATATTTTTTACTGATTGGATTTCGGAGTGTTTCTGATTTTCGTGTTTGGGTTGATGATTTTTGTAAGCAATAAAAAGAATGCCGGTGATACAAAGAATGATAAAGAGATAAATTTTGGTTCGAGTGGAGTTCATGACCCACCTCCCATACAAGAGAAAGAGTTATAAAAGAACCAAATTTATATTATCATGGAGAAATGAAGGAGTACATCATTGGCATTGACGAGGTGGGTAGGGGGCCTTTGGCTGGGCCCGTGATGGTGGCGGTGGTGGCGATGCCCTTAAGTTTAAAGATTGATGATTTAAAAGATTCTAAAGCTTTGACGGAATTTCAGCGGGAGGAGTGGTTTGAATGGTTGAGTCGGCATCCGGAAATAAAATATGAGGTGGCGCAAGTAAGTTCGAAAATTATTGATCGAATAAATATTACTCAGGCGGCAAATTTGGCGGCGACTCGGGCTTATAAAAAATTAAACATGCCGGGTTTTGTAATTTTAGATGCTGGCTTGAAGTTAAATATTAATTCGGGGGTAAATTTTCAATCAATGGTGAAAGCGGATGAAAAATACGATTGCGTGAAATTGGCTTCGATTGCGGCTAAAGTTTTACGAGATCGCTTGATGAAAAAATACCACAAGACTTATCCACAGTTTGGATTTGATCGAAATAAAGGGTATGGGACGGAGGAGCATATTGCGGCTTTGGTATCGACGGGGAAGAGCCCGCTACACAGGGAGAGTTTTATAAAGAAGATCTTGTTGGGTTAATTAGAGAATATTTTATAGGTTTTATGGCCTTTGTTTGTATTGACAAAATGGCTTATTTTGTGATATAATTAAGGTATCTTGTGGCTTGGGGCAGCGTGCTCCTTGCCTGTGAAAGAAGTTTGAAAATTTAATTTGATGGGAGGTTGTGATGTTAGATCGAAGTCTTTTGGGTAACCGGAGCTTGCCGTTTTGGAAAATGGCGCCGGAGATTTGGGAGATGATTGAGGCTGGTCGAGGTGTCCTCGTGATGCCTACCGGCCTTGGGAAGACCACTCAGATTGGGCCTTTGCTTCACGAGACTGGTTATACCGATAGCGGCATGATTGTGATCTCGGTGCCGAAGCGGGTCTTGGCTGTCGAACTGGCTACGAGAGTGGCGAGTGAGATGGACTGCGACATTGGGGATTTGGTGGGATATCAAATTCGTGCTGAAAAGCGAATGTCTCACAAGACCAAGATCCTGTTTGTGACCGGGGGAATTCTCCGGGGCATGATTCAGCGGGATCCGATGCTTGAGAAGGTGTCGGTGGTAGTGTTCGACGAATTTCATGAGCGGTTGCTGGATAGCGACTTGAACGTGGGACTCGTCGAACGAGCTCAGAATTTGGGCTCGAAGGTGAAGTTTCTTTTGATGAGTGCCACGGCGGTGGCTGAGCCATTGGCGAAACACTTCGGTTGCGGCATGGTGAATGGTGAGGGTCTCTCGACGTTGTTTCCGGTGGTCGAGACATTTGTGAATCTGAATCTGGAGAACAACGGGGATCTTTATGATGAGTTGGCTCGGCAAGTCGAGCGGCTCATCACCACTCGCGGCGATCATGTGAATGGTTTGATTTTCATGCCTGGTAAAGAAGAGATTGCGCGGGCGATTGAAGCGATCAAGAAATTGAATCTTCAGTTGCCGGTCCAGTCGCGGATTTTGCCATTGCATGGAGACCTGCCTCCGGATGAGCGTCATGCGCCGTTTGCTGACTTTAAGGGTTTGACCATTACGGTGGCAACGGACATTGCTGAGACTGGAGTCACTTTGCCAAAGATTGGTTGGGTGATTGATTCTGGTTTGGCTCGAGAGATCTATTACTCTGCGGCTTCGGATACGTCTGGGCTCGGGGTGACTAAGATTGCTCAAGATCGTTTGAAGCAGCGTTTGGGTCGAGCGGGTCGAGAGGCCCCTGGTGAATGTGTGCGATTGTTCTCTGAGATCGATAAATCTAAGAGGGCGGTGTACACGACGCCGGAAATTCTGCGAATGCCACTCCGGGAAGTGTCGCTTGTGATTAAGTCTTTGGGCTTGAAACCGGGTGAGACTTTGCGATTTATCGATAATCCACCAGAAGAAAACTGGGCGGAGGCCGAGCGACAACTTTTGATGCTTGGCTTGATCGATCCTCGTGGAACAATCACGGATTTGGGAAAGAAGTGTGTTCGGATGGGTTGTGACCCACGGGACGCGGTGATTCTCATGAATGCGGCTAAGTTGGGTTGCCCTCATGCCGCGGCGATTGTGATTGGGGCTCGGAATGCTCGACTCTTTTACTTGCCGTCCCGGAAGCATCGTTTTCCAGAATGGCTGGATGCGAATGCAAAGCATCAACGCTTCAAGGCTTCTGCTACTTTTGATTGCTGGGCAGAGGTTGAGGTGTTGCTTGAGGTTGAAAAGCGAGGAGAGATGAGTTTGGGAGACTGGTGCATGGCTAATGCTATTTCCTACCGAGGCTTGCAAGAGACTTGGCGGAATATGTGGCAGCTCATCGGTAACCTACAAGAGCTTTATGGAGAGCTTGATGGGAGTAATGATTATTCCCAGGAAGCTTTGCAAGCGGCGATTGCGACTGGTTTCCCAGATAAGGTTTTCCAGCGTGGCGGCAGGGGTAAGTATTGGACGCGACTTGCGGACGGGACTTACTTTGAAGCTATCTTGGCTCGTGAGTCGGTGACATCGATTCACGCACCAGGGCGTGTGATCGCTTGGGATATTGTGGAGATTGCCCCTCCGGGTGGATTTCCTTTTAACCTCATCACTTCGGCGTTAGCTCTTCATTAAAGAGCGTTTGATTGTTGGCCCCGGGCGGTTTTACTGCCCGGGGTCTTTTTATTGACGAATTACCTAATGGGATGTTATTATGTAGTTAATAAAAATTATTTGAAAATATGGCACTTCCAGTTAAGCATCATACAAGAAGTAAGGTGGGTAAGAGGCGCTCGCATTTGGCTTTAAAGAAGACGAATCTTAGCGTTTGCCCCAACTGCAAAGGACCCATTTCAGGTCATAAGATCTGTCGTCAGTGTGGTCAGTATAAGACTCAGGAGAAAGCGGTTAAACTTACAAAATAGTATAAATAGAACTTTAAATTATTCCTATGGCAACAAGACAGCTTGGTCGGTCAATCGTTTTACAGTCGCTCTACGAGTGGGATTTTAACGACAAGAAACCAGATTTGTCTAAAATTGTTGAGAGGAATATGACCGAATTTGCTCCGGGTTTTGACGAACCGGAGTTTGTTTGGCGTCTTTTGACTGGGATCGTAGAACACATTACTGAGATTGATGAGATTATTGTGAAGGCGGCGCCTGAGTGGCCGATTGCTCAGATTGCGATTACGGATCGTAATGCTTTGAGGATCGGATTGTGGGAGTTGCTTTATGCTGATAAGGCTGAGGTGCCTCCGAAGGTGGCGATTAATGAAGCGATTGAGATTTCTAAAAATTATGGTGGACCGAACTCTGGAAAGTTTATTAACGGAGTTTTGGGTACGATTTATAAGGAATTAGGGTTGGAGAAGTATGATAATGAGAAGGCTGAAGAGAAGGTGGTTGCCTCCGCCGAAGGCTCTAACGTGCCAAAGGAGGGTGAAGAAACTAAATAATGGTGAAGCTTGAAGGGATTGAAAAAAATATTGAATATACTTTTGCGGAGAAAAATTATTTGATCGAGGCGTTAACGCATCGGTCTTATTTAAATGAGAATAATCATTGGAAGCCCAATCACAATGAGCGATTGGAGTTTTTGGGTGATGCGGTATTGGAGTTAATCGTGACCGAAGAGATCTATCATCGGTACCCAGATTATTCTGAGGGGAAGTTAACTCCTTTGCGAGCGGCTTTGGTGAATTATATTACCTTGGCGCATATTTCTAAAAATATTGATTTGGAGAGTTTTTTGCTGCTGTCTAAGGGTGAAGCAAAAGAATCGAGTCGAGGGCGGGAGGTGATTTTGGGGAATGCGATGGAGGCTTTAATTGGGGCGATTTATTTGGATGGTGGTTATGTGGCGGCGAAGAAATTTATTAATAAGGTAGTGATGCCAGAACTTCAAAATATTTTTAGTAAAGGAAGTTATCGAGACGCAAAGAGTTTATTGCAGGAGCGAACTCAGGCGGATCATAAAGTGACGCCGGTTTATAGGGTGCTTGAAGAAAAGGGGCCGGAGCACGAGAAAAAGTTTTTGGTGGGGGTGTATATTAATAGTGAATTAATTGCTCAGGGAGAGGGGTTTTCGAAACAGGAGGGGGAGCTTGAGGCGGCTAAAAAAGCGATGGGGGTAATCTGATTATTTTGAGCGATTCCGTCGTTGTCTTTTCGGCTTCCTTATTCGCAGTACTAATCGTACAGCTCATAAGAGACCTCAAAGACGCCTCGGACTCATCTCAAAATAATCAGATTACGGCTTCGTGATTTCAATTTTATGAAAGAATCTGTTCAGGCTATTTTAATAAGTACCGAGGGAGAATTTATTTTACAGAAACGGGATAATAAACCCGGGATTGGGGTGCCTGGTAAGGTGGTGAATTTTGGTGGGTCTTCGGAATTGGGAGAGACGCCGTTGCAAGCCATTGCCCGTGAAACTTATGAAGAGTTGTGTATAAAATTGTCTGAGGATGATTTTAAATTAGTTGGTTCTTTTGTGATGAAGAGCTCTTTGGACGGTGAGGATCGGTTGCGCTATGTTTTTATTGCTCGAAATATCAAAAAGGCGGATTTGATTTTGAAGGAGGGTGAGGCGATTGTGTTTGCAAAGACGAAAGAGGATTTGGAAAAATTTCCACTTTCGGAAGGGACGAAAATTGCTTTGGATTTGTTTTATAAAAATGGATAGGGAAAAATACGATGTGATTGTGGTGGGTGGGGGGCCGGCTGGGATGATGGCGGCGGGGACGGCGGCGTTGCGTGGGTTGAAAGTTTTGATTTTAGAAAAGAATAAAAGATTGGGGGAGAAGTTGCGAATTACGGGTGGGGGAAGATGTAATGTGACTAATGCGGAATTTGATGATCGGGTTTTGCTGAAAAATTACGGCGAGGCGGAGCCGTTTTTGTATTCAGCTTTTTCTCAATTTGGACCTAAGAAAACATTTAAATTTTTTGAGGAGAGGGGATTGCCTTTGGTGGTTGAGGCAAATAAGAGAGCCTTTCCGAATACTTTTAAGGCGCCGGATGTTTGTGTGGTGATGGAAAAATATTGTGATCATAAAAATATTACGATTAGAACAGGTTTACCGGTTTCGAAAATTTTGCAGGAGGGGAGTAGGATAGCGGGAGTCGTATCGAGAGGACTTACTTATGAAGCTGATAAATTTATTTTTGCAACCGGGGGATTTTCTCACCCTGAGACTGGTTCGACGGGGGATAGCTTTCCTTGGTTAGGGCTTTTAGGGCATAAGGTGAAGCAGCCAACACCAGCGATCGTGCCTTTGGCCGCTTCTGATAACTGGATTAAGAGTTTGGCGGGGATAACTTTGCCGGAGGTTAAGATTACTTTTTTTGTGGATGGTAAAAAGGCTTTTTCAAAAATAGGAAATATTTTATGTACGCATTTTGGATTATCAGGCCCGTTGATTTTAAATTCGGCGAAGCAGGTGGGGGATTTATTACATACCGGGGAAGTAACGGCCATGATCAATCTTTATCCTAAAAATGATTTAGGAGAGATTTATAAATTAGTTTTAGATTTGTTTGATAATAATAAGAATAAAACCTTGAAAAATGTTTTTAGTGAATTGGTGCCAGAGGGAACGACGAGGGCGATTTTAACTTTATTAGGAGGAGCTCTTTCAGAGACGAAAGTTCATAGTATTAAAAAAGATGAGCGAAAAATGATTGCGAAACTTTTGCAGGCATTACCAGTGAAGATTACGGGTTTGATGGGTTACGACCGGGCGGTAGTGGCAGATGGTGGGGTATTACTTTCTGAAGTTGATATGAAGACGATGCGATCTAAAGTTTGCGAAAATTTATTTGTAACGGGAGACCTACTAGATATTAATCGCCCATCGGGAGGGTTTTCTTTGCAGCTTTGTTGGACGACTGGGTTTGTGGCTGGGAGCAATGTGTAATTAAAAAATCCCCATGGGGATTTTTGTTAAATTAATACTAATCTGGTTATCAGGGTTCTATTGAGACATGACTAGTTCTTCGAAGAATAAATTGTTCCAAAAATTTACTAGGCCTTTATCAATTGTGTAGTAAAAGTAGAGGGAGAGTCTAATGAACCATGCAATGGGTGCGATAAGGATGGCAACTGTTATTATTACCCAAAACAAGGGGTCGTTTTTAAAGTCTAAATAAATGAGTTTTTGTTCTGCTACGTTTTTACAGACAAAGCACAGCCAGAAAAAACTTTCGAAGAGGGCAAAACTTTCCCAGTGATCCCAGAAAAACCATTCTAATAGACTTGAGGCGTTGATCGATCCCCAGTGATCGTGAAGTATAACGCTAAACATGATTAGTTGAATTAAGAGAAAGCAACAACTAAGGATTCTGGTCATGGCTAGGCCCCTGCCTTTCTGGTTTTGGTGTCGTGCAAGTTTCGGAATTTTTTGATTCGAGATCGGCTTT
>CAYHSQ010000023.1:0-10716 GCA_964359365.1 uncultured Candidatus Saccharibacteria bacterium
GTGGAGCAAATCCCAAAAAACCGGCCCCAGTTCAGATTGGAGGCTGCAATTCGCCTCCATGAAGTTGGAATTGCTAGTAATCGTGGGTCAGCTATACCACGGTGAATACGTTCTCGAGTCTTGTACTCACCGCCCGTCACATCAAGGGAGCTGGTAATACCCGAAGCTTTGCTTTGCGGAGTTAGGGTAAGATCAGTGACATGGATGAAGTCGTAACAAGGCACGTGTAGCGGAAGCTGTGCGTGGATCATTTAATTAGATCGAAAGAAAACAAAAGTTTTCTTTGTAAGTTATTGGTTTTTATCGTGGAGCCATTAAGTCACGATATCTTGGGATAACTAGAAAGAATTTATTAAGTTTCATATTTATAAGGTAAAAAAATAAAATAAAAAAGTACCATCTTGTAACGGGGGCCACAAAGTCCCATGTTACAAGATGGTACTTTTTTATTTTGTTTTTTTCTATAAATAGAAACTTAATAAAAAGGGGTGGTGGAGGGGGTGGTCAGTGTGATACGATATTTTTAGTTTTTTGATTTTGAAATGGAGGCTGCTATGAAAGACTGGGCAGAATTATTAAGACAAGCTTATGAGCATGGAAAGAATAGTCCGGATCCTTCGACTAAGAATGGTTCGTTATTATTTGATGAGAAGCGTGGTGATGTGAGGGTGATAGGCTTTAATCATTTTGCGAATGGAGTTTTAGAAACTGAAGAGCGCTGGCAAAGACCATTGAAATATAATTATATTGTTCACGCGGAGGTGGATGTCATTGCTGTTGCAGCTAATGTTGGAGTGATGACTAATGGTTTAACTATGGTCTGTCCTTGGGCGGCTTGTTCTCGTTGTGCTGGACCAATGATTCAGGCTGGAATAAAAAAACTTGTTACGCACAAGCAGGCACATGATTGTTCTCATGGTGATTGGGCTAATGAGATTATATTAGCCTTTGGGATGTTTAAAGAAGCTAGACTTGAGGTGGTGATGTATGATGGTTTGGTCGGCGTGAGCGGGGTACTTCAAAATGGACAGCTGCATGATCGGTGAATTTATTAATCAGTCGTCTTCGACGGCTGATTTTTTATTAATGACAAAGTTTCTTTTTTACTCTATAAATAGAGTATGAAAAAGATTTTGCTGGTGGAGGATGATAAGTTTTTGTCGACCCTGCTTTCGAATCGTTTGAGGACGGAGGGGTTTGAGGTCTCGAATGCTTATGATGGTGGGGTGGCTTTGGATTCATTAGCGAAAGATAAGTTTGATTTGGTGTTATTGGATATTATTTTGCCGGTGAAAAGTGGGTTTGAGGTTTTAGAAACTATTAAAGATAATCCGCTTTATGGTGAGCCGAAGATTATTATTGCTTCTAATTTAGGTCAGGAGGGAGATTTAGAAAAAGGGAAAAACTTAGGAGCGGTGGATTATATTGTGAAAGGGGAAACGACGATTGATGAGATTCTTCTGAAAATTAAAACTTTTCTAAGCTAGTGATTTGGCTTGGTTATCCACAATAATTATATTTGATCTGATTTTTTTTATGTTACAATTATTATTGTTAAGAAATGGTCGTTTATTTTATTAAAAATAAAAATTAATTAAAAAATTCATCGATGAATAAAATTAATAAAGGCTTTACGTTAATAGAATTACTTATCGTAATTGGTATTATTGCTATCTTGGCTACCGCGACAATCTTGGTGTTAAATCCAGGTGAGTTGTTAAAGAGAGCTCGAGACAACAATAGAATTACTGATATCGATACCTTGTCTAATGCTATTAATATTGCGGCCGCTCGCGTAGGTGGCACTGGCGGTACAGTAGGTTGGGCTTGTGGTACTAATAAGTGTTTCACAAGTATGACTGGTACAACTGTCGAATCTTCTGCTGGCAAGTGTGGTGGTAGATTCCTAACTGCTGGTTTGATTGGTCAGTCCACTTCAGCCGGAAAAGCGATTGATGGAACTGGTTGGATGCCATTCACTAGTCTTACGACGACTGATGGCCTAACTCAGTTACCACTAGATCCTTCTAACGCTGCTTCTGCTGGTGTGTATGCCGGATCTTTCTACGCTTATGCGTGTGATGGTCTTGGTGGCTTTGAAGTAAATGCCGCTATGGAATCATTTGACAACTCTGGTGTAGGTAAGACTGCAGACAAAGATGGTGGCGACAGTAACTCTCTTTACGAGAGAGGGACTAAGCTAACGATGTAATCTTTCAAAAAACCGCCGAAGGGCGGTTTTTTGATTCTTTTATTATTTGCTATAATTAATTTATTAAGTTTATGAATATCATTTTAAAAACTAAGGGTTTTACTTTAATAGAGCTTTTGGTGGTGATTGGTATTATCGCTATTTTAGCGACTGCGACTATTTTAGTTTTGAATCCTGGAGAACTACTTAAAAGAGCGAGAGATATAAATAGAATTAACGATATTAATACTTTAGGAAAAGCTGTTAACATTGCGGCTGCTCGCGTAGGTGGCACTGGCGGTACTGTAGGTTGGGCTTGTGGCGTGGCAAAGTGTTTCACGAGCATGACTGGTACAACTGTCGAATCTTCTGCTGGCAAGTGTGGCGGTAGATTTGCTACCGCTGGCTTAGTTGGTCAGTCCACTTCAGCTGGAAAGGCGATTAATGGAACTGGTTGGATGCCATTCACTAGTCTTACGACGACTGATGGCCTAACTCAGTTACCACTAGATCCTTCTAACGCTGCTTCTGCTGGTGTGTATGCCGGATCTTTCTACGCTTATGCGTGTGATGGTCTTGGTGGCTTTGAAGTAAATGCCGCTATGGAATCATTTGACAACTCTGGTGTAGGTAAGACTGCAGACAAAGATGGTGGCGACAGTAACTCTCTTTACGAGAGAGGGACTAAGCTAACGATGTAATCTTTGCTAGAATATAAGAGATGCTAAGTGTGCCAGTTTTAAAATTAAAGGAGGCTTTGATTCGAGATGGAATTTTGAAGCAAGAGGAGCTTGTTCAATATGAAGCCGAGGCCGTAAGATTAGGGCAAGACTTAAGCGATGTTTTGTTGTCTCGAAGTTTAGTGACGCAGATTTATTTAAATGAATTGTCGGCTGGTTTTTATGGGGTGCCGGCAGCGAATTTACTTTTACGGAAGATTGATCCTACGGTGGTGAAACTTTTACCAGAAGAAATTGCTCGGGAAAAGCGGGCGATTGTTTTTAACAGATTAGAGAGTGGAGAGCTAGAGGTGGCGATGGAGGATCCGAATAATTTACAGACGATTGAATACTTGAGTCGTTTTTTAAATATTAAATTAAAAATTTATTTAGCATCGGCGGATGATTTAAATAAGGGTTTTAATTTTTATGGTGCGGAACAGGCACAGGATTTTAAAAAGATTATTGAAGAGAATATTAATTTATCTTTGAAGACGAAGCTGGCAGATTCGGTGTCGGAAGCGGCTTTAGAGTTGCCGATTGTGGCTTTGGTAGATAATTTGGTGTCTTACGCTTTGTCTTCTCGGGCTTCGGATATTCATATTGAAGCTTTGGAAGAGGAGGTGCTGGTGCGGTTTCGAGTGGATGGTATTTTGAGTGAAATTATTCGAATTCCAAAGTTAGTGCATCCGGCGGTGATTGCAAGAATTAAACTTTTAGCGGCTTTAAAATTAGACGAACACACGAGGCCGCAAGATGGTCGGTTTAGATATAAGATTGCGAGTGAGGCGGTGGATATCAGAGTTGCGATTATGCCGACTTTTTATGGAGAGAAGATGGTGTTGCGTTTGCTAAATGATTCAGCTCGGCCGCTTTCTTTAGAGGAGCTTGGTTTTTTAGAGGATCATGTGAAGTTGATTAATGAAAGTTTGAAAAAAACTTACGGTATGGTGTTAATGACGGGGCCGACTGGCAGTGGTAAGACGACGACGATTTATTCTTTGATTAGCATTTTAAATAAACCGGGGGTGAATATTGTGACAATTGAAGATCCGATTGAATATGACATGAAGTATGTTAACCAGACGCAGATTAATCCGGATTCTGGCATTACTTTTGCTTCGGGGTTACGAGAATTCTTGAGGCAGGATCCAAATATTATTATGGTGGGTGAAATTAGAGATGGAGACACGGCGAAGATTGCGGCTCAGGCGTCTTTAACCGGGCATCTGCTGCTTTCAACGGTGCATACTAATGATGCTTCGACAGCAGTTCCAAGATTGATAGACTTGGGATTGGAGAATTTCTTTGTGGCGAATGTGTTGTCGATGGTGGAAGCCCAGCGATTGGTGAGGCGGATTTGTCCGGAGTGTATTGCGACTTTTACCCCCGAAGCATCGATGTTAGATATTTTGAAGAGGCAATTAAAGTTAAATAATTTACCAGAAATTATTCCTAAGATTTTTTATAAGGGGGCCGGCTGTGCGGCTTGTAATAAGACTGGCTATAAGGGGAGAATTGGAATTTTTGAAATTTTGGTTGTGGACGAAGAGGTGAGGCGAGAAATTATTTCGCCCAACTTTCAGTTAGAGGACTTGCGAGTGATTTTGAAAAAGCATGGCATGATTACTATTTTTGAGGATGGCTTAAGGAAAGTCGAACGAGGAATGACTACGCTTGAGGAGGTGCTTCGAGCTATTAGTATATGATTTATCACTACGTTGCGAGCAGGGCTAATGGGCAATTAATAGAAGGTGATCATGAGGCGAGAGATGTGAATGATCTTTTGGTGTTTTTGACGCGGAATCAATTGAAACCAATTTCGGTGACGAAAGTGATTGCGGCTAGTGGTTTAAAGAGAGATTTATTTGTGAGTCGAGTGATTTCAATGCAGGATAAGATTTTTTTAGCTAAGCACTTAGCTTTGATGTTGAAGTTGGGTACGGATTTGTTTCGAGCTTTAGATATTTTAATTGAGGATACGGGGAGGCCAGCGATGAAGTTATTTTTGAAGGAAGTACGGGCAAATTTGGAAAAGGGGCAGCCTTTTTATGTATCTTTTGAGAAAGATAAAAAGAATTTTTCTAATGTTTTTACAAACTTAGTGCGGGCGGGTGAGGAGAGCGGTAATTTAGAAAAAACCTTTGATAATATTGCTTTAATGCTTACGAGGCAGGAGGATTTAAGAAGAAAGATTCTTTCGGCTTTAATTTATCCAGCTCTATTGATGTTTGGGTCGGTATTTATTTTGATTTTCTTAACGACTTTTGCTTTGCCAAAAATTGCGGTGGCATTTTCGAGCGGTGGTTTTACAATTCCATTGTTTTCAAGAATTGTTTTTGGGGTTGGGCTTTTTGTTTCCAAATACGTGTTTATTATTTTCCCATTATTATTCATTGGTTTTTTTGGAGGTATTTATTATTTTTGGATGACGGCCTCGGGGCGAAAAATGTTTTTTAGAATTTTAAATAGGATTCCCGTTATTAATGACGTGGTAAAAAAGGTGGCGATTCAGAGAATGGCTTTAACGCTTGGAACTTTACTAAAGGCGGGGGTAACAATTACTAAGTCTTTGCAGATTACAGCCGATTCTTCGGGTAACGAAGAGATGAAGGCGGCTTTAATTCGAATTTCTAGTGAGGGGATCGAGAAGGGTGTGACGATTGGCGATGCTTTTAAAAGAGAGAAGTACTTGCCAGTGACGGTTTCTTCTTTGATTTCTATTTCTGAAAAAGCTGGTCATTTAGATGAGGTTTTATTTACCTTATCTAACTTTTACGATGGTGAGATCGAGTTTGCTTTGAAAACTGTCGTGTCTTTGATTGAGCCAGCGATGTTGGTTTTTATTGGCGGAATAGTTTTAGTAATTGCTTTATCTATAATAGTGCCAATTTATCAGTTGGTGGCCTCTATATAGACTTAGTACTTATTACGATTCTGTTATAATTAAGCCATGCAAGGGCGAGCCGGTTTTAGCTTAGTTGAATTATTAATCGTGATGGGGATTGTGGCTATTATTGGTAGATTCACTGTGTTGAATCTACTATCTTTGGCGGCGCAATCGGATTTGGATGCGACGGCAAGTAATTTAGCTGTTTATATTCGGGATGCTCAGGTGAAATCAATTAATTTAATTGATGACAGCGATTGGGGTGTAAGGATTTATAATACTAATCCAGCCGAATTTTTTCTTTATAAGATTGATTGTCTTAATGGAGCTTCTAATAATTTAACAGCGATTACGAAAGCAAATCTTTATCAGGATTACTATAAAAATTTTAAGGGTACTTTGAAGATTACTAATCCAGCGGCTACTCAGTCTAAGAATTTTATTTTTAAGCGAGCGACTGGGGAGCTTTATAACGACAACGGGGTGACTTGTAGTGCTAGCACTACAACATATGCTTGCGGCGATGCCGCATCTGACAAGGCGATAGCTTTTGAGCTTTTAAATGATGCAACTAAAAAAAGGACGGTGGCAGTAAATTGTTATGGAAAGGCAACGATTACAAATTAATAACCAATCGGGGCAGTCTCTTGTCGAGATTTTAGTTTCGATGGCGGTTTTAGTATTGTTTGTTTTTTCTTTGGCGACCTTATTTTATATTATGTTTTCCGTGTCTTTGAAAGATCCCGAGAGGCAGACGGCAACGCTACTTTTAAAGAAGGCAAATGATTATTTGGATACGATTTCGGATAGTGGTTGGAGTGATTCGATTGCGGCAAATACTGGGACTCTATATTTAATTCCTAAAGTTTCTGGGGCTGGTTTTGATTTGGTTAGCACGCCCACTTCTACTAAGTATGATGGGAGTGATTACTATATTAAATTAGATTTATCGAGCAAGGGGAGGGACGGTAATAATAATGTGCTGGTTTCTGGTGGGACGGATGATACTTCTTTGAAGGGGGCGGTGTTGTCGGTGGCTTCGGGAACTACTAGTAATGACGTGGTGAATATTGTTCGCACTGTATCTCGAAATGACAGTGAGGTTTTTCATCAAACTGATTGGAGCGGAGTGGCTACTACTAATTCGGTAGTTGCTGGAAGTGAGGGTGGTAACTATGGGTCGGTAGACGCAACTCATTTAGTGCTTGTTAATGGATCAATCAAAGTAAAATGAGGGATTTATTTAAAAATATTTTAATAGTATTGTTTTGCAGTCTTCTTTTGTGGCGTTTGGTTTTGGCGGTGGTACCTGCGCCGAATATTGATGTAATTAATCATTGGGCTTGGAATGAGGTGATTGGTTGGATTGATTTTAGTGGATCGGTGGAGGTGAATGAGGCCGGGGCACCGGCGGAGTTGCTGGGCTATGCAACTTCCAATGTTGGGAAGATTTACTTTAACTGTAATTCGACTGATTTAGCTGGAACGAATTCTTGTCCGCCAGCTTTTGCTGTGAGTATCGGGGCTTTGAGTGGTGGAACATATCCCTTAACTGGATATGCTTGGAATGATTTAGTGGGTTGGATTAGTTTTGGAAGTAATACCAATGACGCGGTTTATTTAAAGCAGGAGTCTGGTAAGTGGACTTTTTATGGAGCGGCTTGGAATGATTTAATTGGTTGGATAACTTTTAATTGTGCTGACGCCACGATTGAGACGGCTGGTTTCTGCACTAACTTTCCTAATTATAAAGTGCAAAAGGGTGGAGCGGCGCCGACTTTGTCAGCGGATTTTGTATCGGAGATTTTTGATACTCAGGTGACTAATCCGGTCTTTAATTATATTTTATGGCGAGGAAATACGACTGGAGTTCTCGTGAAGTTTGACGTAGAGACCTCGGTTGATTTGAGTGCTTGGCATCCATTGGACTTAGCTTCGTTAACTTCAAATGCTGATTGTTCAAACCCCGACGATCTTTGTGATTTATCAGGCGCGGCTCATGAGAGATATATTAGATATAAAATAAACTTTTCTTCGGTGGATTTTGCGGCAGCAACGGATTTTAGTATTGACGATGTTATAATTAATTATAGTCCTTGATGAAGAAAAAATTTGGATTCGACATGCTCACCACAAGAAAAAATCAGATGGATTCGAGACACTCACCACAAGAAGGGATAGTGATGTTGGCGGCGGTTTTGATTTTGTTTGCAGTGTTATTGAGTACGACTGCGGCTTTAGTGTTTGGAGCTCTTTTTATTAATCGAGCTAATATTTTAAGTCGTGGTGAGGTGGAGGCTTATGCGAAGGTGGTGGCAGAAGTGAATGATATTAATCGGCGGATGTTGATGGATGATACTTTTGTGTCGAAGATTGCTGGGATTTGTGAGAGCTTCAGTTCTTTGAATGGGAGTTTTGCTAGTATTGCGGCGACAACCACAGCTTGTAAGACTTGCGCTAACAACGAGCCGAGTTGTAAGGATGGTGGTTTGGTAAAAATTAAATCCCAGTACAGGTCTTCTTTTTTGAGTGCTAAGAAGATCGTTTTGGCTGAGATAAGTATTGATGCTGTAACTCGGAAACCGAAGATTATTAAGCTTCAAAAATTAGGTAGTTAATATGTTTAAGCTAAAGAATATTTTTAAAATTTTAAATCCGGCGCCGCCCGTGGGAGCGATTCAGATTACTAATCGTGTTTTGCGATACGTGCTTTTAGATTCTAATAGAAAAATTTTGCATTCCGAGGAGATTTTAATTAATGAAGGGGATAATGGTTTAAGAAAGGCTTTGGAAGATTTGGTTTTAAATTTGAAAAAAGCAAAAGTTACTTCAAGGCATGTAGTCGTTTCTTTATTGTCAGATAAGGTGTACTTGCAGAATTTTAGTTTGCCTCGGGTGGCCGAAGGGAAGACGGCCGAAGCAGTGAAATTGAATTTGCAGTTAATTTCTCCATTGTCGCTCGATCAGGCTTATACAGATGCAGAGTTTTGGGGTGAGGCGACTTCTGATAAGATGAATTTTTTAGCGGCATTTATTGAACGAACTCTAATAGATGATGTGGTGGCAGTTTTGAGCGGGGTTGGATTTGTGCCGGTGGCGGTTGAGGTTACACCTCTGTCTTTAGCGAGAGTTTTGAAGGCTGTGCTCGGTGAGATGACTGGGGGAATACTCGCGATTCAGTTAATAGAAGATGGTTTTCAATTTATTTTGTTTCATAATGGTAATATTGCTTTTAATTCTTTTTTAAAAAAAGAGTTGTTGCCTTCGGGAGATTTAAACAAAACTAAAGCTTATTTAGAAAATGAGTTTAGAAAGATTTACAATTTTTATGCTGGTGAATGGGGTGGAGTGGTGAGTAAGATTGTTCTGGTAAATTTGGGGCAGAACAAAGAATTGCGGGGTGCTTTTTTAGGTCTAGGAGTTTCTGTTTTGGATTTCACACTTGGTGATTTGGGTTTAAGTGATGATTTTGCTTCGGCTTTTGGAGCGGCTTTAAGGGGTTTGATTTCTCGAGATGCAGATGAATTTATTAGCTTGGAGGGTGTTGGCACAGAATTACACTACTGGCGTGATAGACTACTTCATTTTTTGAGTTTTTGGCGTAATGTTTTTATGACAATTTTGGCGTCTATGTTTTTGGTGTTTTGGGGTTTTTCATATTATGTGGGTTTAGATTTGGTAAATAAAGAAAAGACATTAGATGACTTTTCTAAAAATTTAGGGTGGCAGGAATACGGTAAGTTAGAAGAGGGGGTGAATGATTTTAATAATCTAGTGGATCAAATTCAAACGATTAAGAAAAATCATTTGAGTTTAGGTGATTTGATATTGAATAAGATTGCGTCATTGGCTAGGGGTAAGGTTTTTTTGGATAATATTAATTTGAAGGTAGCAGAACGAAGATTGGTCTTAATTGGCAGGGCGACTTTTCAGCAAAATATTAATGATTTAAAAAATGATTTGGTAAAGCAGGTGGATTTTTCGGGAGTGAATTTAGTGAGTATTGATATCGTGCCCAATCAGTTGGGGGATTATAATTTTCAGATCAGCTTGAATGTTAAGTAGGTGGCCTAGTTTAAACAAACAAAAAGAGGTTTTGGAAACTGGATTAAAAACACCAGCGTGTTTTTATCCCTCAGACTCAGAAAAATTTTCGTGTTGTCCTAAGAGGAAACGGACAACACGAAACCGGCAATTTTTCTTCCGTCATGTTCCAAAACCTCTTTTTGTTTGTTTAAATATTTAGTGGTGATGATGAAAAATGGATAGTGTAAATAATTTTAAAGGGGTGGTAGAATCTTCAGCATGAACGTGGTTTTTTTCTCGAGCTTATTATTAGTTTTGTGGCTTTTAACTTTTTTTCAAAAAGGGAGGAGTTTTCTATTTAAGTGGCGAGGGTGGTTGCCTTGGGCGGCGATTGGTTTAGCTGTTGTTTCCTTGAGTCTCATTTCTTATTGGCAATATGAGGCTTTTCTACATAGTGCTTTTTATAAGTTTTTATTACCGCCTTATCAGGGGTGGGGTTATTTTGTAACATATATTTTTACGAGATTTTGGCGGCGATGGTTGGTTGGTTTAATTATGAGTTTAATCTTTTTCTTTTTAGCGGATTATTTTAATAAGAAAAAGGATGGGCGATTGTTTTATGAGGAAGAGCCTTATTTTTTGGTGGCAATGATAAGTTTAACTAGCTATCCAGGGTCTTTGATATTTTTTACCCTATCTTTTATGTTAATGATTCTTCAGGCTTTATGGTTTAAGCTTATGAAAAAAGACGGCTTTATTTCTTTTTACAAATGGTGGGGACTATTAGCTTTGGCGTCTTATTTATTGGGAGAGTGGTTGTTGTTGGGGACGCAGCTTTATTCGAAGATTATTTTTTAAAAAACTTGATACTTTGAGCGATTCCTTCGTTG
>CAYHSQ010000024.1:0-10572 GCA_964359365.1 uncultured Candidatus Saccharibacteria bacterium
GGTGATAGAAATGGAACGATCGATGTACTCTTGCACTAAATTTTCGAGTTTAGCTCGGGAGAGTTTGGTGGAAAAGTGTTTAGGACCAGAGGCATCGGAAGTGATATAAGGAAGATTGATTTCGGTTTCGGTCGCCGTTGAAAGTTCGTGCTTGGCTTTTTCGCCAGCCTCTCTTAAGCGCTGCATTGCCAAAGGATCACTGCTCAAATCAACACCTTCTAACTTGCGATATTCGTCTACTAAATATTCGTTAATCTTTTTATCAAAATCGTCGCCACCCAAATGAGTGTCGCCACCGGTAGATTTTACCTCGACAGTGTTGTCGGCAATTTCTAAAACCGAGACATCGAAAGTGCCACCGCCTAAATCATAGATAACAATTTTTTCATTTTTATTTCTATCTAAGCCATAAGCAAGAGCGGCGGCGGTTGGTTCGTTAATGATGCGTAAAACTTTTAAGCCGGCAATTTCACCAGCGTTTTTAGTCGCCTGCCTTTGGGAGTCGTCAAAATAAGCTGGGACGGTGATGATTGCTTCTGCGATAGTCTCACCAAGCTTAGCTTCGGCATCCGCCTTAAGCTTACCTAAAACCATAGCTGACAGCTCTTCTGGGCTAAACCACTTATCGCCCATCTGGACTTCTACGCCGCCATTACTCGCCTCTCTAATATCATAAGAGAGCCATTTTTTATCGCCTTGGACTTCTTTATCGGTCCACTTACGGCCAATTAATCTTTTAACTGAATAAAGCGTGTTTTTAGGATTAGTGATTGATTGACGGCGCGCTAAAGTGCCGACCAAACGCTCCCCAGTTTTGTTGATAGCGATAACTGAGGGGGTGGTGTTGTTACCTTCGCGATTTTCTAAAATTTTTGGTTGGCCACCTTCTGTAATTGCCATTGCGGAATTGGTGGTGCCTAAATCAATGCCTAATATTTTTGCCATATGTTATTTAGTTATATATTTTGGGGATTTTTTTATTGATGTCAAGACTAATTATTTTGCTACGGAAACCTGAGAAGGTCTAATAACTTTACCATTAAGTAGATAACCACTTTTAAGTTCTTGCACAACTGAGCCACTCAATAATTCGGAATCTATATTGATAATCGCCTCGTGGAAGTTTGGATCAAAGGGGGTACCAATTTCTACTTTATTTTTTTCTAAGCCACGGCTTTTTAGAAGGGAGGATAGCTGGGTAAAGATTGGGTCAGATCCCGTCGTTTCACTCCGAGATGACAAGGAGAGTTCAAAGCTATCTAAAACATTTAATAAATCTAGAATTAATTTTTCATTACTAAATTTAATAAGATCTTCAAATCTTTTAGCTTCATCTTTTTTGTAGTTAGCTAAATCGGCCTGAGCTCTGCGCCAGCCATTTAAATATTCATTACATTTATTTTCTAGATCCGAAGGTTGTTCCTCTTTTTTTAACTCTTCCATGGGCTGATATTATAACATATTATCTAAAAATTACTAGTTCTAGCACAGCAATAAACTGTTGGAATTGCTCCATAGGCAAGAGCCGAGAGGGTGCTTAGAGTATCTCCTGTCATTTTATTGCAAATATAATCATCGGCATTCGAATAACTATTATAAATAGCGCTCGTGGTAGCCGAACCACCAATAAAGTTTTTGTAATAATCGGAGGCTGAGGCTGGAACACCATAATAGATACCGTATTTATTAGTCATAGAGGCGCTGGTTAGAGTGGAGCTTTGAATTTCGTTGGTAGCCTTTTCATTAGTCATGCGGCAGGCCCACCAACCAATTGGGCAAGCGGCGGCCATATTATCGCAGTGGGTGAGGCGCTTACTTTTAGAAATTTTTAAACCGCTATTAACACAGGGTGTGCCGGAAGTGCCAGCCGCACCACAAGAGCCAGCCCTTTCTCCATACTGATTAACTAACATGTTGGCCGGCGAATCTCTTCCCTCGCCCCAAATTCTGCTAGGGGTAGCATGAATTAATGGATTGCTAGTAGATTTGAAACTGAGGGCCTTAGTATCAAGGGCTTGAGCTAAAGGATTTTTAATTTCGAAAATAAAATTATTAGCAGGATTAGTACCGGCAATACTAACTTTATCTGTAACTCCATTAAGAGAAGTGATATTGCTAGCGGTAGCATAATCAGAAGTGCCGCGATCCCATGGAAATTCTAATTTAGTCGCGTTTTGATAGATGTCCTGCGTGAAGATTAGATCGCCGATTACTGTAAATAGATTAGTGGTGGCGCCATTTTTTAAGGCGGCGGCTAAAGTGGTGCCTGAGCTATTTTTAATATTTAGAGCTTGATTGTCTGTTTGGGTGCCAAGCGAACCAGAATTGGAGGTGTAAGAAATTTTATTAGTGACACTGCCGGTTTTTTGAATAGAAAGTGAGCCATTACTAGATCCGGAAGAAAAGTTTAGACTACTTAAAGTTGAATCTAATGTGAAAGCGCCATTTAGGCTCGTGGGACCGGAGGTGGGGGCGTAGAAGGCGAGGGTAAATGATGAGGAAAAAATAAATAATAATAAAAGAAATAATGAACTGGATCCCGCATCAATTCCACCAGAGTACTGGCGAGTGCAGGATGACAAATGAGAGATTTTATTAATAATGTTTTTCATATTTTATTAGTAGGAGCAACACCAGACGGGGCGGTAGTTACAAAGATCGCCGGGGTCGGTTGTGATGGTCGTGGCCGTGCCGTTTGCGGCACCATTAGCGCCAACTGTGTATTGAGTGCCATCTTGCTTAGTAACAGCCCCTTCATTAAAGCCATTGGCGTCTAAAGCGGCTGAGCCATTATAAGGATCAGCTAACCAAGCAAACCCATCATCAACTGTCGCGACAAGTAGACCTTCAGTGGTAGCGAGAGGTGGGGTTTTAATGCCGGCGTTACATTTCAAGTAGTAAAAATTAGGAATGGTGGCAAGGCCGGTACCACAAGTACCCAAATTAGAGCTTGGGGTAATTGCGGTGACGTTGGTGCGCCTTTCTCCCCTAGTGCAAACCCACCAATTCTTCGGACAGCCAGCGCTGGCGCCATCCCAGCTGACCAAGACTTTAGAGCGGCTGATTTTAATTGTGTTAGTAGTAGCAGAATTAGTACCGTCAGCGTTTAAAAGCGTAAGGGTTTTAGTACACTCTCCAGCACTACTAACTAAGTCGGTGGTAGTCGTACGACCCTGACCCCAAACTCGACCACGGCGAGCGGTAAGATCATTTAAATTAGAGGTCTCATAAGCCTTATCACTAAAAAGACCATCGAATGAACCTTTAGTAATAAAAATGTCGTCATTAAATTGGGTGGTACTATTAACTTGAACAGTGGGGGTAAAAGAAGAAGCAAAAGTTGGGCCAAAGAAAACTTTTTTAGTGATATCTTGGAGGGTGATTATTCCACTCGAATACTTCCAAGGAAAAGCAACCTTCTCACAATAGGAACCCCTCTCAAGAATGCCTTTAAAAATTAAATTGGTGGCGCCGACAGTAGAGGCTGCTCCGGTTCCGCCGTCGATGGTGAATAATGGAGTGTCGCCTGATTCTAGATTAAGTGTGGATGAAGAAGGAATGATAATGCTGCCTGTTGTGGCATTAGCAGAAATTTCTAAAGAGGAGCCACCGGTCTTCTCGAGAGCTAGGGTACCCGCAGTGGAATTGACGTAATTCAAAGTAAGACTAGTAGTGGTTGCAGGAGAGGTGCCATTAGAAAAAAAAGTGCTTGTGCCGCTTGTGGGGGTGGTTGCTGGTAAGGCGAAAATAAATCTAACTATTACGAAAGACAGAAGGATTATGAAGAGTGTGATCGATTTGTTTTTCATATTTAATTAGTAGATAAGGCACAGCACCAAACCGACCTCTGACTAGAGACAGAAGTAAATTTAGTGGTCCCGGCATTATTAATTACTTTACCCATAAAAGCTTGGGCGGTAGCCGTACCAGTAACAGTAGCAGTTAAAATATCTCCATTGGTGGACATATCGGCGTTAGTTTTCAGAGCGCCGCCATCAGCCACCCAACTATATGAGCTATTGTTGGCTTTGGTATAAACCAAAGTTGGGAAACCAGAACCATTAACGGCGGTGGCATCCTCCCAAATTTTACCGCGTCGCTGCGTGGTAGCAAAACTAGGATCGGTATAACCAGTAGAGGTCAAGTAAAAAGTATTTTGAATATTAGCAGCGCCACAACTAGCAGGGCCACTCAAGCGCTCAGCAGCACTACAAACCCACCAACCGGCTGGACAAGCGACCTGAGAAGCCTCCCAACGAGCGGCGACCTTGGAACGACTGATCTTGATCGTATTAGTTGTTCCAAAATTAGTACCGTCGTAATTTTTAAATGTAATAGTGCCAGTGCACTCACCAGCAGAATTCACTAACTGTGTTTCAGTAGCCCTTCCCTGACCCATTAAACGAAATTTACAATCTTTTTTAGGGTCGGGACAATTAAGATAATTTTGAAAATTAGTAGCCGGAGAACCTTCGGCGTGAGTGTTTGTAATATGAGCATTACCTTGGATTAAAACCTTACCGCTAATGTCTATAGTCACCCCAGCATCTGCCGAACTTTTACCAATACTGACAGAATCCCCGGTACGATATTGAACCACGTTAGTTGGAGAACTTACATCTTCTGTCCAAGGAAATTTTAATTCCGTGGCGTCTTGATAAAGACTACCAAAGCACATATCTTTTTCTACGGTTACAGACTGAGTGGAGCCATTTTTTAAAATAGTTAAAACATCGGTTGTGCCTGATTGAAGGGTGAACTTGTGATTGTCGCCTACCGTGCCAAGATTAGAAAAATTACTACCAGCTTCGAGCTTCACGGTAGCACCAGAGACTCTGGAAAAATTAATTAGAGAATTTTGATTATTAGCCGCTTCAAAATTAAGCTGCTTTTCGCTCGCAGTATCGGAGAATTTTAAACCGGTACCAAAAATACCCGAGCTACTCGGGACTGGATTATTGCCATTAGGAGCTTGGCGGCCAAAAACAACCATAAAGCAGATTAAGAAAAAATAAGCGCTTGTGAGAAAGATCTCTCTCCGCATATTTTTATTATAACTCAAAGATAAAACGGGGGGCAGAGGGATAGATTTAAATATTTAAAAATTTAAAGATGATTGAATTTATTATAAATAGAAAGACCAAAAAAATATTCTTGCTTATGCAGGAATGACAGCGGCTTGTCAACTTGAAAAATCGGCTCCGAGTAAATAGAATAGCAACATGTTTATTCACGACAGCTACAACAATCACCAAAAAAAGGTTAAGCCGCTCTCAGCAAAAAAAGCGATTAATGTATTTGTTTGTGGACCAACGGTTTATGACTCACCTCACTTAGGACATGCCCGTACTTACTTAGTAATGGATGCCTTGGTTAAATATTTACGAGCCTGTGGTGAAAAAGTTTTTTACTTGCAAAATATCACCGACTTCGATGATAAGATTATTAACCGAGCAGCAGAACAAAAAATCGACTGGAAGAAGGTAGCTAAAAAATATGAGAAGGAATATTTAGATATCTGCAAAGTTTTACAAATTACATCAGTGGATAAATATGCTCGAGCAACCGATCATTTAGATGAAATTAGAGCTCAGGTAAAAAGATTAATTGCTAAAGGTCTAGCTTACGAAACCAAGAACGGAGTTTATTTTGAAGTAAAGAAGTTTAAGCGTTACGGCAGATTAAGTAAGCAGAAATTAGATTCGTTGAAGGCTGGCTACAGAATCGACCTTGATCCAGAAAAGAAAGATGTTTTGGACTTTGCTTTGTGGAAAAAAAGCGACGAGAAGCCCAACTTTCCTAGTCCTTGGGGTAAGGGAAGGCCGGGTTGGCACATTGAAGACACGGCGATTACTGAAAAATATTTAGGTGAGCAATATGATTTGCACGGCGGAGGGATGGATTTGAAATTCCCTCACCACGAAGCTGAGATTGCTCAAGAAGAGGGTGGAACTGGAAAACAACCTTTGAGCCGCGTTTGGATGCATACTGGATTTTTGACGACTAGTGGTGACAAGATGTCGAAAAGCTCGAAGAACTACGTGACGGTGGCCGACTTTTTGAAAAAACACTCGGCTTATGCCATGAGGCTGATGGTTTTAGCACACCACTACCGAACACCATTGAATTACACTGAAAAAATAGCGACTGAATACGATACTGCGTGGCAGAAGATAGAGGCCTACTTGCACACGGTTAAGATGAATGAGGATTTAAACGAAAAAGAAAGAAAGAAGTTATCACAACTTTTGTATGAATCTAATCGCCGCTTCCACAGGGCCTTGGAAAAAGATTTTAATACGCCGATTGCGATTGCGAAGATTTATGAAGTAATTGCTAAAGCGCCCAAAGTGAAAGAATGCCGAGAATGGGTCTTGGAACATTTAAAGTTTTTAGGCTTCGAATATTCACCTAAAAAATTTGGTACTAATTTAGAAAAACTTTTAAAGAAAAGGGAGGATTTGCGATTAGAAAAGAAATTTAAGGAAGCAGATAAGATTAGAATGGAAATTCAGAAAGCGGGGTTTACATTGGAGGATTAGGGGGGTTAGGGGAGGAACTTGAATCATTACTTTATCTAAAATGCTGGGATTTTTGATATTCCGGTCTTTAGTTAAGCCTAAATACAAGTGAATTTTTAACTTATTAATTAGTTTTAAGAATATCTCAAGAAAGTTTAATCAACGTCTCAATACACTAATAAGTTCGTTTTTAAGCCTCCGCTTCTTTTATTTGACTTTTTAGGTGTTTTTATGGTATAATTATAGTGTACATCGAAAACTGAATCTATTCCACGTGCGTGGATAGAACTAACATGAATTAAGTTCGTAAACAGGAGTCGATCATGTTTCTAACATCTCTCGCTGTAGCCTTCTTCATCCTCTTCAAGGTGGCTGCGTATTACAATGAGAAATACGCAGGAATGAATGACTGGAGTGTCATCGGAAGGTTTGTCGAGGTTTATTGGCGGACCTCCAAACAAATTCCAGGCCTGTTCTTCGTCTGCATGCTCCTTTGCGTTTGGATGGAGACAAAAAACCTGGAAATTGCTCAGCTAATCGCTACTGGAATCTTGATGTTTTGTGGGCTGAGCATCATATGCGGGGCCATGATGTGCATCATAAGCACAATAGAGGCCATCTTCGGTTTCTGGAATTTCAGGAGATTGAATTCTGCTGGATGGCTAATTCGAAGCATCAAAATAAGGATTTTCAATTGGTTGTGGTACCTGAAAACAGAACCTTCGGATATTTGCTTATCGTACGTGACAATTGCTGCCACATTGACTGTTTTCATCACTACTCTTACAAGTATGACGAAGACTGTTATTGGCGCAAACTTTTTGTGAGTTAGCAACAAACCTCTGGAAAGGGTTTGAAAAATTAAAACTGAGCCGTCGTTCCAACGACGGTTCTTTTTATTGGTGATAAAAGATACTAAAACAGGCTACCGCATACAAAACAAAGTTTGGGGTGCTGGAGCAAAAATTTATACAATAGCTTTTTCAGCGATATTTAAGATTACTACCTACATATGAATGACATGATTCCACTATTCACACGAACTATAAAGGAAGTAAATCTTGTTAGGTACTTTAACTTCGTTAAAATAAAGGTAATTAGTATGACGCCTAACGGAGTTTATCCCGTTAGATAATATTTGTTTGGCTGTTTTTGATCAAAATATTATTCAGGCGAATATTAAGGTAATAACATGCTTAATGGACCATCTAACGGGATGAATAAAATTCCACCGCATAATGCCGAGGCAGAAGAATCGGTACTTGGCGCCTTGATGATTGATCGAGATGCGATTTTCCGCGTGACGGATATTTTGTCGCCGGATGATTTTTACAGACCGGATAACGCCAAGTTGTATCGGGCGATTTTAAAGCTCTACGAAAAAAGTAGTGCGATCGATATCGTGACATTAACCGAAGAACTAAAGTTAAATAACGAGTTGGAAGCGATTGGCGGAGCGACGAGACTGGTAGACCTAACAAGTTCGGTACCATCTGCGTCTCACGTGGAGGAATATGCGAATATTGTTAAGAAGAAGAAAATGCTCCGAGATTTGATTACGGCTTCGGGAAGAATTTCTGAAGAGGCTTTTAATCCAAAGGATGACGAAGTGGAAGATATTTTGGATCGCGTAGAGCAATCCATTTTTAGTATTTCGGCGAGATCAAATAGCTTAAAATACGCCGACTTAAGAGAGGAGCTTGCGGGGGCTTATAAAAGAATTGAATTATTGAATAGTCGCGAAGGAGTGTTGCGTGGCGTAGGAACTGGCTTTACAGCACTCGATAATATTCTGTCGGGATTACAGCGCACTGATTTAGTTATTTTGGGCGCGAGACCATCTGTTGGTAAAACCACGCTCGCGATGGATGTGGCGCGTTATGCAGCGGTGGAAGAAAAAAGATCGGTGCTAATTTTCTCTTTGGAAATGAGTAAGGATCAGATTGTGGATCGTATTATTTCGGCGGAATCCCAGGTAGCTTTATGGAAAATGCGTAATGGAAAGTTGAAAGACGATTTAGATTATCAAATGATTCAAGCAGCGATGAGCGCTTTGTCAGATGTGAAAATGTTTATCGAAGACTCCCCTCACCCATCAATTTTGCAAATGAAATCAATCGCTCGGAGAATTGAGAAAGAGCACAGCTTGGATTTAATCGTAGTGGATTATTTGGGCTTAATTAGAGCTCAAACTAAAAGTGATAATGTAGTACAACAGGTTTCGGAAATCTCTCGAGGCTTAAAGATTATGGCTAAGGAACTTAATGTGCCCGTGCTAGCTTTGGCGCAGTTGAACCGTGGCATTGAAAGTCGAGACTCTAGAATTCCAAGATTATCGGATTTAAGAGACTCTGGCTCCATTGAACAAGATGCCGACGTAGTGATGTTTATTTATAGAAAAGATCAAGGACAGGCTAATCCGGATCCAGAAGATAAAAATATGGCGGAAATTATTGTGGCTAAACACCGTAACGGTCCACTAGGAACGGTGGCTTTGAAGTTTGCACCGGATCAGGTGAGCTTTAAAAATATAGATACCTATCATCATGAGTCATAAAGCGATGCCAGCAGCGGTCAAAAAATTTATTGAAGCATTCTCTAACTTACCATCAATTGGGCCTCGACAAGCCACTCGACTAGCTTATCATTTGGTTGCCTTGCCGAGAGCAGAGATGATTGAGATCGCTAAATCTTTGGTGGAACTGGCTAAAACTAAAAGGTGTAAGAAATGCTTTTTTTTGCATGATAATTTAGGTGAACAATGTTATTTTTGCGAAGATGCTTCGCGCGACAAGGATATTATTATGATTATAGAAAGAGAGACCGACTTAATGACGATTGAGAAAACCGGAGAATATAGAGGGGTTTATTTTATAGTAGGAGAAATGAAAAAAAGTGGAGTATTGGATGAAGATAAAAAGATTAGATTAAATGTTTTAAAGGAGAAAATTATTCACGAACTAGGTGGCGTGGCAAGAGAAATAATTTTAGCGATTGCACCAACGGCTTATGGAGATTTTAACGCTAATTTATTAAAGATGGAGCTGGAGCCGTTAACAAGAAAAATTACACGGCTAGGAAGAGGTATTCCGACTGGTGGTGAGATTGAGTTTGCAGACGAAGCGACACTTATTTCTGCGATGAAAAATCGCGGGTAATGGGTTCGGCGGTCTATCCAATCAAATACTTTTTCTTTTCCTCAAATTCCTCCTTACTTATCTCGCCTTTAGCATATCTTTGTCTCAAGATATTATGAATGTGTCTTGAGCGGTGTAGCTCGAAATAATCATTATGAGTAGTGGAGTGTCGTAGAAGTTTAACTATAATTATAACTATAAGAATCCAAAAGAGAATCGTTAGCAGCCCACCTCCAAAGCTACATCCGGACATGTGGTTATAATATAAATCGTTCATCATATGCAATTAAGCCGTGTGATTTAATGAGTTATTACACTCTAATACCTAATTTAAAAAAGTCATCTGAGAGTTTTAAAAATGTAAATCTAAACAATAAAATAAAAAGTCCCGCCTAAGCGGGACTAAACTAACTATTGATTTTGATATTGTTCCCAGACCTGTTTCCAATCAGCCTGAAAACAACTCATTGTAATTTCATCAACCCATATTCCATTCTTAAAAAATTGTTGCTTTCTACAACCATCATCGACAAACCCACATTTCACATAACATCTATGTCCTCTCGGGTTAGAAGATAAAACGGAAAGATTCACCTTATGAAAATTCAGCGAGTTAAATGCAAATTCTAGGATGGTCATCATGGCATCGGTGCCATAACCATTACTCCAGTATTTTTTATTACCAATCATAATACCAAGCGAAGAATGGCGACTTATCCAATTAATGCGATGTAATCCCACAGAACCAATATTTTTTCCTTTAATTGTATCGATTGCAAAAACCACATGATTATTCTTATCTTTATGTATTTTTCTTAACCAATCCCTTTCTTCTTCTCTATATATAGGAAGCGCGTCACTGAAAAACTTCGCAAGTTCTGGATCATTTTCCCAAACAAGGAATCTCTCTAGAT
>CAYHSQ010000025.1:0-9535 GCA_964359365.1 uncultured Candidatus Saccharibacteria bacterium
GAACTTAATGGCGCCGATACCAACAATTTCGGCAGAGGCTTCGTTAATAAGACGCGCTCGGTTAACCGCTTCGTCCAGCACTTCTTCGAGCCACACTACATTCCCCTTTCTAGTGGACATTTTGCCATCTTGAAAACGGAAATAGCCATGTGACACATGCACCCTTTGGCCTCCACTAAACCAACCTAACATACTTTCCACGGCATAGAGTTGTTTAAAATATAAAGACTGATCAACGCCAACCTCATTGATAATAATAATGTCGTCGCCATAGGTAGCCTTACGCCATTTATCGGTAGCGAGGTCGCGAGTGGCATAAAGCGAGGCGCCATCTTTTTTCAAAATCATAAGGGGTGGCAAATTGAAATTCTCCAAAAAGACTAAATGCGCACCCTGACTTTCTTGCAATAATTTGCGCTTCTTAAGTTCCTCGGTAATATCTTTAAGTTTATCTTCCACGAAACTTTCACCGATATAAGTATCGAACTTAATATCTAAGCGATTGTAGACCTTATTAAATTCAGCAAAAGACCAAGCGATGCACTTTTGCCAAAGTTTGGTGATTTCAGGATCGTGTTTTTCTAATAAAGTAAAAGCGGCGCGAGCTTCATCCTCTAAAGCCGGATCTTTTTCGGCTTCCTCTGTAAATTTTTGATACAGTGCCACCAAGAGTTTCACTGGATTAGCAGAGGCGTCGAGCTCGGCTTCGTCACCCCATTTCTTAATAGCTACGATTTGCTTACCAAACTGTGTCCCCCAGTCACCTAGGTGATTATCGCGAATAACCTCGTAGCCACAAAAATCAAAAAGGTTGGCAACGGCCTGGCCAATAATAGTGGAGCGAAGATGGCCGATGCCGAAGGGCTTGGCGATATTAGGTGAAGAATATTCGACAATAACTTTTTGATTTTGCCCCGAGGTATTGCGACCGTAGTTAGTTTTATTTTTTAAAATAGAGGAGATTTCTTTTTCGAAAAAACTTTCAGTGAGATGAAAATTAATAAAGCCGGCACCGGCAATATCAATTTGATCGATGGTGTCTGGTAAATGTTTTTTTAATTCTTCGAGTAATTTTTCGGCAAAAAATCGCGGGGCTTGCCCCTCAAGCTTACCGCCGATTAAAGCAGCGTTTGTAAAATAATCACCAAACTCTAAGTGATCTGGTCGCTCAACCACAAAATCAAAATCGGGAGACCCCAACTTTGCGAGAGCGGTTTTAATAAGTTGAATAATTTCGGCTTGCACATAGGAATAGTAACTAGAAGCTAGAATCTAGTAAATAGAAGTTAATGATGCGCAGTCTAATACGACCACTTAAAATTAAGCGTGCCGCTAGCATCATAAAGCAACACTGAATTGGCTTCTTTGGCTAGAGAATTTTTGGTGGAATAATGGAGATCCACTCTATCACCGCCCTTGTAACCGGAGTGGGTAATTAAAAATTCGCCGTGAGCCTGGATAATGCCGAGAAAAGATTCTTTGCCAACCAAGACATACTCTTTGCCGCTCGTGGTTTGTTTTTTAAGTGTATAACCTTCGAGGTTTACTGGGACGATATTGGGATTATAAAGTTTCACGAATTCATCATAGTTGCCACCCACTTCAGAGCTCGCCTGCACCGCTCGAATAACAATGTGTTCTAAACTGGAATTAGTCGATGGTGACTCCAAATCGGCAGCAGTCTTGGAAATAGTGATGTTATTAGGAGAAGTTTCGGTTTCTGGATTGGTGGTGGTAGGAGAAGATATTCCTGGCTCACTAGCCACCACTTTCTTTACCCAGGTGAGATCAGGCTTTCTTAGATAGACACCCTCGTCTTTAAAAGTAGTTAGATCTACTTCGTCGATTAATCGGCAATGAGGATCAAAAATTCTTAGAGTGTCGAGGGTGCGACTGTAGAGACCAAAGTAGTTAGAATTATTACGCGCCTCGAACTCACTAGAAGTATCCGAAAGAAAAACATTAGTAGGAATAGAAAAATTAACGGCATTGGTTTTGCTAATCACTTGATAGCCGCCGAAAAGTAATTGATCGGCCACTACCTTTTGAAATTTAAAACCCTGCTTCTCAAAAGCGTCATAAACTTTTATTTCAGAAAAAACAACTGGGGCCAGGATCGGTTCGAGGTCGGTATCAAAGTTACACTTGGAAAAATCTTTAGTCTTGGGAGATCCTGAAGTAGTGGGTATTGTATGAGGAATAATGTCCGAAATGTTTGCTTTTAATTTTAAGTTGGTGGACTTAGTTGGAGCGACTTCCTCTTTAGCCATAACCTCGTCCACAATGTCTGTTTTTGAGCTATGCCAATTAACGAAAAAATAAAACACAACCTGACACGCCACTAAAACAAAAATTAAGCTGAGAATAATCTTACTGAATTGCCCCGACTCCATTTGCCTGTTTTTTTATCATGCTAAATAAATTTTTAGTATTATTGACGATTTTTAGAAATCGAATTTTATTGTACCCTGCTCATCAGTGCGCCAAAGCTTAGCGCTTGATGAAGTAACTGAATCCAAAACCTGCTTGGTGGGATGGCCATAACTATTTTTACCAACACTGATTATTGAATCATGAGGGTTAATGGTTTTTAGAAAATTAACTCCGGTAGATTTTTTAGAACCATGATGGCCAATTTTTAAAATATCTATGTTAGCTAGATCAAACTTTTGAAGCAAGAGATTTTCGGTAGGAAAGCCAATATCAGCCGTAAAAAGAACCTTTTTGGTATTAAAATTTCCTAAAAAAACCAGACCACCCTCATTATCGCTAGAAATATCTCTATAATTTTTAGTTGGTGAAATGGTCGTTAAAAAGTTATTTTTAAACTTAATCTTGTCACCGGCTCCTAAAACAAGAACTTTAATGTTATGGCGAGCGGCCTCCTTAAGTAATTCGTTGTATTTGGCGTCACCGCTCTTTTTACCATTAGTAATTAAAAGGCTAATCGAATTACGTTTTAAGAGTTCATAGAATCCCGCATAATGGTCGGTGTCTGAATGTGTAATGATTCCAATATCTAGGTGACGGTTTGGTAAAATTTTATCTAACTCATTAGCAGCCTTAACATCTCGGCCGGCATCAATTAAAATACTAGCACCACTAAAATTAACTAAAGAACTGTCGCCCTGACCAACATTTAAAAAATAAAGGCCTTCTGATACAACGCCTCCAAATAAAAAGAGTTTGGTCAAAAGATAGAGATTGAAAACTAAAAGGGAAATTGAAAGATAAAATATTTTAAGAATTTCGAGACGCATATTTCTGTTGGAAAACGATAATTAAAATAATTGCCAGGGTTATATATAAAAACTCCAAAAAACCGATATTAAAACTAATACCTTGAAAAATATAATCGATTAAATCTAAGACTGAAAAAAAGTAATCACAAATAAAATTAGTCAAAAAATAAAATATGGGTAATAAGGTAGGAATAAAATAGCTACTGATAAGAGAGCCGAGACTCAGCATAAATAAAAATGGACTACTCCATAAAATTAGAGGGTTGGTAAGAATGCCTAAAAAGTTGGCCTGTCCAAAATAAAAGAAAAGAAGTGGGGTGATCGCTAATTCCACAGAAAAGGTGATTAAGAATAAATCAAAAAACTTATTGGCATTAGGAAAGAAATGATTTTTTAAATAAGGAAAAATATAGATCAAGGAAATTAATGCTATATAAGAAAGTTGGAAGCCGAGGTTGAAAAGTAAAAAGCTGGGATTTAAAAACACTAGGATGGTGGCCGATAGGAAGATCATATTACGACTTGAATTAATCCGTTCGAAAAACAGACTCCCGAGGTAGATTAAAAACATTAAGTAAGCCCTTAGGGCTGAGGCGGCAAGACTAGTTGAGAGTAAATAAACCAATAAAAGGCCCCCCGCAAAAATGGCAGCCTTCTTACGTCGCACAAAAATTCCAATAATAAAAAAGATGATGAGAGCTACTAAGCTGATCTGCTCACCAGACAATGCCACTAAATGATAAACACCGACTCGCTTGTAGAGAGCTTTTTCATCCTGAGTAAACTGGTCGGATTCGCCGAAAAACAACCCGCTTAATAAGTGGCCCCTTCTTTGTCCAAAGATTTTTACTAATTCAGCTTTTTCTTGAACTTTGAGATTCTGAAGCCAGTAGTATAAATTAAAGTTAATGCCAGGAGTTGTGACGAGATTTTTTAGAGATTTAATGTCACCCAAAAGATGCTTACTATAATAGTAATTTAGCTTATCAGCTTCTGGTTTTTTAAAAACACCGGAAATACTTATTTGATCACCATATCTTGGATTAACATTCTGATTATTAATAAAAGAAAAATAACCAATAGAACTTTTAAAAGTAACGATGGAATAAGTGTCGAAGCTTTGTAAATCAGAGATCGTGCCACTTAAAACTAAATTACGACCATCTAATCTATTGCTTGTGGTTAAAAAATTTTGATAATCGAAATTAAAATGCATAAACCCTATTAGAAAAAGTGGCAAAATGAAAATAATTGGCAGAATATTTTGTCTATAAAAAAACAATAAAATGATGGCTGAGGCTATGACAATAAAAACGGGTATGGCTGGATTGGAAAACAAGCTACCTGAGGCCACGCCTAAAAGGAATAACAGGCAGCTTACGAAAACTAGGTCGTCCTTTCTCATGGCCGGTAATTTATAAAAAAATTGATTGACGGGCAATAATGGACAAAAATAAAAAAACACCCGTGAGGGTGTTTGGTTGCTGTATAGATTTAACTTTTTTAACGAGGTTCAGATTTATGTGAACCCATCAAATTTGATCGGATTTCAAAATCATACATTGGATCTTGGCCTGGTCCATGAAAAATTACTAACCCATGTTCATCTAAAAATTTTTTAGCTCCATTTTCAGAAAGAACTTCGCAGGCCTTAATAAATTCCCCCAATAAACTGTGATTGGAAGAGAGTTGAAAGAAGCGTCCGCCGAGAGGACCTGTGGGCTTTAGCATCAATAAAAACGCTGCCAGGGCTCGACCGAGTTCGCGAGTACAGCGCCAAAGTGCAATGTCGTCTATAATCGCCTGTCTTCTTTCTATTGCTTCTTTAATAGTTACTTCGAGAAGAGCTAATTCTTGATCTAATTCTCCTTGATTAGAAGGAACTTCCGCTATTAATAGAGGTGAAATTGTATGAAGTTCAATTACAGCCATAGGAAAGTCTCCTGAAGCTTGGTGACAAATAACTGATCTAACTTATATAGAGTAATTGATATCTAGTCAAATTTTATGCTTATATTGGATAAATATGGAAAGCTTGGAAGAATTACTTGAACAATATGACTATGACTTCCCTGCCGAATTAATTGCTAATGAGCCAGCGGAGCCGAGGGATGCGGCGAGGTTAATGGTTTTAAATCGGGAAAATGATGTCGTTAAACATGATACCTTTTTAAACTTGGCTAAATATTTACCAGAAAAAACCTTACTGGTTTTCAACGATACCAAAGTAATTCCAGCCAGGTTGAAAATGAAAAAAGAAACTGGGGGCTTGGTGGAGGTGCTTTATTTGAAAAGTTTAGATAGTAAAAAAATTGAGTGCCTGATGAATAAGAAGGTGGCGGTGGGAGAAAATTTATTACTAAATACAGAGAAGATTCCTGCCGGAGTTTATGCCAGTGGTACAGGAATGACAAGCGATGGGGATGATACGACCATTCTCAACCAAGACTACGAACGGCTGGCAGATTTTAAAGTTTTAGAAAAAAATAATGGAAAATATGTTTTGGAGTTTTTGGGAGAAGGAGCGGCCTTGGAAGTATTTTTGAAATATGGGGAGATGCCTTTGCCACCTTATATTAAAAATTCTCCCCTGTCAGAAGAAGAGAAAAAAGAAAAATATCAGACGGTGTTTGGGAAAAATTTAGGATCGGTGGCGGCACCGACAGCTTCGCTGCATTTTTCGGAAGAGCTGCTCAATAATTTGAAATTGGCCGGGGTGGAAACGGCTTTTGTGACACTACATGTGTCGCTGGGCACTTTTGCACCATTAAAAGAAGATCACATAAAAGCTGGGAAACTGCATGGGGAGTGGTATGAGATAAATGACGAAGTGGCTAATAAGATTAATAATTTAAAAAAGGAGGGTTATAAAATAGTAGCAGTGGGTACGACGGCTTTACGAACTTTAGAATCGGCCACGGAAAATGGAGAAATAAAAAAACTTTCGGGTGTGACCGACTTATTTATTAGAGAGGGTTATGAATTTAAAATGATCGATGGGCTGATTACCAATTTTCACGTACCTCGCTCGAGCTTACTCATGCTCGTCTCCGCTTTTTATGGGAGAGAAAAAATTCTAAAGGCTTACGAGGAAGCGATTAAACTTCGATATAAATTATTTTCTTTTGGGGATGGAATGTTGATTTTATAGATTGAATAGATTCCACGCCTCAACTTTGTAGTTAATTTTTATTCAAAAATTAAACAAAATTGGGCTCTGAATGACAAAAATAAAAAAGCCTCGGTCGAGCTGACCGAGGCTTTGTTTTACCGGTGATCTTTTTCACGATCTTATTCCCAGCGGTAGATGGGCTTTTTTGCGAACCATTCGATGGGTTCGCTGTGCGTGCCTTTACAGTCCAAGAAGTTGCCGGGAGAGAGGTTCTTACAAACCACTTGCGGACCAAAGACTTCGGCGACTTTTAGGGCGGCACCAGAGAGTTGCGAGCAGAACCAAGAAGATTGGTCGAGCTCTTTCATCTCTTCACCTTGACCAAGAAGCTCTTTCGCACCATCAGTGATGGGGCGAATCGGCCGGGTGAACGGGACGCTCAAGAGTTCAGAAAGTGGCGCATAGGGTTTCCCTTCTTGCTCCTTACTAAAACTCCAAAGCGCTCGCTCAGTGTCTTCAGCCAACGGCTTATTCAAGCGTCGCACGAAGAGTCGGCCGTAGCCTTCTTTCGTGTAGCCTTCCATGTAAGTCGCGAGGTCCACCACTTTCACGCCATCGGTATCGGCCGTGAGCGCGTGGTATTGACCTTCGGGACTACAGGTAACTACGACCACGTGAGAAATGTTTTTCCCTGTGGTCACGGCGAAGAATAAGCCGTTGCACTGTTTGGTCCAGATGCAACAAATGACGTCGCCTGATTGAGGTTTGTACTCCTCAATCTCTAGGAGGGTGGTGTGCTTTGGGCCCCTGGCGAGCTTGGTTTTGACGAGCACATTACTGTATTCGCCAACCTGATGCCACGCCTTGAGACCAAAGAGACCACTACCAGCTTCGACCTTGCCTACGAGGCAGAGAGTCAAAGCCACTGTCAGAAGTAACCGGTTCATGACGGACTCCTTTCGACTTCGCTCAAGGCAAGGCCTTGAAACTAAGACTGGTTTGACTGTCAAACAACTAGGATCGAGGCCTTTGCCTCACTTTCTTTATTATACCACAAAATTATATAAAAAGTCAATGTCTAATTAAGACCTTTAAATCTAGGGTTTTTGGCATCAAACGTGCTTTAATAAGAATTATGAGAATTGAAGTTTCGGCGAAGCCACGATCGATGCATGATAGAATTGAGAAACTTTCGGATACCCATTATAAGGTAATGGTGAAGGAGCCGCCGATTGGTGGCCGAGCGAATCGAGCAATTGTGAAACTTTTGGCTGAATATTTTTCGGTGGCAGAATATCAAGTGAAGATTGTGAGCGGGATGACGAGTCGGGAGAAGGTGGTGGAGATAATGAAGTAAAATCTACTTGTCATTCCGGACCAGACTGCCTGTTGGCTGGCTGGAGCCGAAATCTTCGTTGATGTTTTTTACAAAGCTTATCTGTGAGTACTCAGAAGATTGCCGTTTTCACGGGAATGACAAAATAAGAGCTGAATGACAGGTTATTTGTTTTAGATTATAAATTACAAATGGAACCATTTAAAAAAACGGATGAGGAGTTAAAAAAGGAATTGGCGCCCGAGGTTTATAAGGTGGCGCGGGAGAAGGGTACCGAGATGCCTTTTTCGGGGAAGTATTATTTTTCGGAGGAGGATGGGATTTACCGTTGCTCGGTGTGCAGCAATCCCCTATTTGATTCGGGGGCGAAGTTTGATTCAGGCACTGGCTGGCCAAGTTTCTATCAACCGGTTAATCCAAACAGTATAAAGGAGGAGAGAGATGATGCGATGGGAATGGAGCGGACCGAGGTTTTGTGCGGTAAGTGCAACTCGCACCTTGGCCACGTCTTTGATGACGCCCCCCAAACTCCAACTGGCAAAAGATATTGCATCAACTCGGTTTGCTTGGATTTGGAGGATAAGAGTTAATCAAAATGTTATAATAGTGAGGCTAAAGGTCGTGTTTAAATTTTTTTATATAATATGAAATTACACATGATAACTTATATCCTCCTTATTATTGGTGGTCTTAACTGGCTATTAGTAGTTTTGGGTTGGGATATTGCGATGTGGCTCGGTGGTGCTGACTCGATGCTCGTAAAGACAATCTACGTCTTAGTAGGTCTTTCAGCTTTGTACGAGGTTTGGAGTCACAAAAAGATGTGCAAGGACTGCTGCTAATCCTCCAAATTAGAAGGTGAATATGCTATAATGATTGGGAAAGGTCGTGTTGATTAATCTTTCAAAAATATTGATAACATGAAGAGCCTTCGTCCAATTACATACACCCTTCTCATGATCGGTGGTATTAACTGGCTCCTCGTCGTCCTAGGTTGGGATATTGCTATGTGGCTTGGCGGCGCGGATTCTATGCTAGTTAAGGTAATTTACGTTCTAGTAGGTATTTCTGCTTTACTAGAGCTTTACTGGGATAAAATGGAGTAATTTCCTTTTTAAATAAACAAAAAATCCCCTAGCTTGAAATGGGGGATTTTTTGTTACTTAGTTTATTTAGTTAATCGTAATTGATTGGATGATGACTGGGTCAACTGGGACGTCGCCGGGTTTAGTTTTGGTCTTGCCGATCGCGTCCACCACGTCCATGCCGGAAATAACTTTACCGAAAACTGGGTGGGAACTTTCCATGGGAGGCTTATCGAAGTCCAGACCCACGTTATCCACAAGGTTAATAAAGAACTGGGAACCGCCGGAATTAGGCTGGCCCGTGTTCGCCATCGCGATCGTGCCCCGCACATTAGAGAGGCCTTTTACGAACTCATCTTTAATGGTGTAGCCGGGGCCGCCAGTGCCATAAGTGCTTTCGTTAGCTGATTTAGAGTTTGGGTCACCACCTTGAACCATAAAGCCGTCAATGATTCGGTGAAATTTAGAGTTATCATAGAAGCCGGACTTAGCGAGCTTAATAAAGTTGGCGGTTGTAATAGGCATTTGATCTTCGAAAAGTTCGATCTTGAAGGTGCCTTTGTTGGTAGTCCAAGTAGCGATTTGATTTTTATTCATAGTTTTGTCGGTTTTTTCCTTGTCATCTCCTTTGGTAACTTTTTCTTTAGCTAATTCCTCGTCGGTCTTTTTGGTGGACTCATCGAGCGGAGATTTTTTAATTGGATGAGCTAAAAAGAATAGGCCAGCCACTAGCACAATCGAAATAGCTAGGGTGCCAAGC
>CAYHSQ010000026.1:0-9529 GCA_964359365.1 uncultured Candidatus Saccharibacteria bacterium
CCGAATCGATTCTTATAAAAATAAGAAATCGAACGGAATTGGACTCTGAATGACATTAATAATAAAAAAAATAAATCAAATATAAAGTTTAGCCATGGAATCTACTTGGTTATTATATTTAGAACCTCTTCACTAATTCCACCGGTACTTCAAAGGTTTTCGCACTACCATCAAATTCTTTTTCCAACATTCCTAAATCCGCGTCTTTTATTTCCCAATCCTCGCTAGTTTTAATAGTAATTCTGATTGGTGCCTCTACTCCAGACTGTTTATCGAATCTGAAATTTCTTCTAACTGATTTAGCTTCTGGATCCACTTTTAATTTCTCTTTCCAGTTAAACACTAGCTTCTTTTCCTCGCCCATTTTCAAATTAAAGTAAGTCGGGAAAATTTTATATTTTCCAAAATACCCACTTTCCCAATTTTTTAAATCTAAATTCTTAGCATAGAGGCTATAGCTCCTAGTGACCTTTTTAGGCGCCTCGCCCCCATCTATTTTTATTAAATCCGCATCATTATTTGTAATTAATTCTATGTAATGTTTATTGTCTCCCCTGTACCACTTTTCTTTTTTATTATTTTTAGCGTAAGTCTTTTTTAAGGTTAGAGTGTAGTTGATCTCTTCTTTTGTTATTTCAATTTCCCAATGTAAATCTTCTTTCGTGAATAGGTCAGTTTTATTGCCGCTAATATTTGCTCGCGATAAAGCCGCATAAATAGTTTCCGAGTCTAAATTAGGCAAAGCCCCATCCACACCGAAATCCTCCATATACCCATTAATCACCTTATCTTTGAAGTAAAACATCAAGTCTTTATTTCCCACCCCATCCTTAATATTTGTAATCAAATAAGCCTTACTATTAGGATTTAATTTGCCCAATCTCTCAAAAATAATTGGCAATAAATCTTTTAAAACATTTTTATTTTTATTAGTTTCTACTTCAGCCTGAATCTGTTCTAAGAAATTATTAGCATCAATCGTAATTTTTTGAGAAGTTAGTTCAACTGGCCCGATTACTTTTAAAATCTTTTGGAGGAGATTAGTATTGATCGCTATCACCCCATCAAATTTTGTATTATGGTCATTAAAAGTTTTAGATTTTTCTAGGAGGGCTATTAAATTAACCGCCGAAGTAGGGAAGTCAAAAAAGAAATTAGCATCGCGCGCGCCCCAATTAATGGTCAGATTTTGTAGTGCTCGTGGTGGCGTGATTTTTTCTTTGAGCTGGCCATCAATGTCGTAAATATCCTCGATATTCAAGCTATCCAGGCTCGCCTTAGTGAGAGTCGCTATCGCAAGACTTCCCATAAAGCCTCCCGTTGGCCTAATCTCTGTGGGGTTTTGGAAGGCGATGACTATTCTGATTGGCTTATCACTTTCCAAAAAACTAATCAGATTTTCAAGCGATGTTTGCGCCTGGAAAAGCTTTAGTTTTTCTTGGCTCTGGTCGATTTTCAAATCCGGCTTAATTGCCTGCGCTTTTTTAATTACTAGATCCGTTTGCGTTTCAATTGATTTTATTTCCGCTAAAATCTCTTTCAAAATGGCGATCAGCCGCTCACCTTGGCGATTTATCACCATTCCTAAACCATTCTTTTTTAAGTCATCCAGCTTTTCCGTAATCTTCACGGTCCGTAAGCTAATCGCCTGAGCATCATTTAGAGCATCTGGAATTGCTTTTAATTTTGGAATTAAGCTAAACCACAGGGGTACTGTATCGTATAAAGTATTGAGTTGCGTTAAGATGCTGTTCGCGTATAAATTAGCCTGATTAGTCTCTAAGTTTTTGATCGAATCTTTGGCGCCATTCGCATCTCGACTAATCGCGTAAGCTGAGTATTTTACCTCACCGCGCAAGCTTTTTATACCCGTATAAAAAATCGTCCCTAGTACTGCTAATCCTAATAAACTATAAACGATGATTTTCGTCATAAACCTTTAAAAATATTTTCATCAAATCCGCGGCAGTTTTTTTAAAACTAAATCGTTCCGCATTTTTCTGACCCTGAAAAATTAAATTCTTTCTTAAGCCCAAATCATTTTTTATGCGATGCATCGCTCCAGCCAGCTCCGAAACATTCCAAGGGTCCACTAACACTGCCGATTGCCCCAGCGTTTCGATGAAAGAAGTGCGATTGCTTGCAATAACCGGGCACTGACATTTCTGGGCTTCGATCGGCGGCAAACCAAAGCCTTCAAAAAATGATGGAAAGATGAAAGCTATAGCCGCATTATATAATATTTTTTTCTTTTCTTCCGAGACTTGATTTAAAATCAAAATCTCATTTTTATATGGTGACTTCTTTACCAGATCCAAAATCTCCTGATAGAGCCAGCCTAAGCCGCCAGCTAAAACCAACCTTGTTTCATGGTCGGCAAACCTTTTCTTATACTCATTAAAAGCCAGAATAATTAGCGGCACATTTTTTCTCGGCTCAAAAGTTCCCAGATACAAAAAGAAGGGTTCGTTAATTTCTTCTGGCCGACTCAAGCTTTCCAACTTTAAATCTTCTGTAATGCCCTGATAAACCACTTCAACTTTAGTTCGCTCTCCTGTCATTCCCGTGTCTCGCCATGCCGTAGCTTTATGCGAAGGATGGAAAACTGGAATCTTCTTGGTATTATACGCAACCTCATTATCAAACTTCTCTATCACCGTCTTCTTTGTATATTCCGACACCGCGATCACGCGTGCCGCCGATTTAATTTGCCGTCTAATTCGTTGGCAGGAGTGCCAAAATAACTGTCTTCTAGAGAAAAAGTAGGGGTGATAAAGAAATGACAAATCATGCACCGTCATCACTCGTGGTGTTCTTCCGGTTTCTATTAAATCGACGTTAGGGGAGTAAATAAGATCGCAATCAATTAGCCAATCTATTTTTGGTAAAGCTAAGAGGTTCCAAACCAAGTTCAGTAATCGATTGGGAATATGCCAATTTATAACCCGGACATTTTTCGCCTCTAGCCACTCGCTCGGAATTTTTGCTACCCTGAAGGCGTTATAAAATAAGATAAATTGATGTTCGGGATTTTGAATAATCAATTCCCTGACCACATTGCGAGTGAAGCTCGGGATTCCCGAAACTCCGCCTCGCGTTAGTAGTCGCACATCAATTAAAATCTTCATTAATCAGTTAAATATTCTAAAACGGATATTGTTGCTAATCCTGCCGTCTCCGCCCTCAAAATATTACAAGATAATTTTAATTTTAAAGTCGTTAGTTTTTCAATCCGTTCCATTTCTTCCTTATTAAATCCACCCTCAGGTCCAATCAGGCAGCTAATTTCATTTCCGAGTTTTTTAGGGTCGAGCTTCCCGCCTTTTTTGTCACTCAAAATCACCGTGTGTGTATCGTCTAAGTAAGTAAGGGCTTCTTCTAAATCTTTTGCTATTTCTACCTTGAGCGGCTCCACTCTTTCACTTTGCTTTGTCGCTTCGAGGCTAATTTTTTGCCAGCGTGCGAGTTTGTGTTCCACGTTTTCGATTTTCTTAATGTAAGAATTCTTCGATGGGAAAATAACAATTTTTTCAGCGCCCAGTTCCGTTCCTTTTTGAATCAAAAAATCCAAAGCTTTTTCTGCAATCAAAGCCTGTAAAATATTTATTTTAGTTTTTTTAATTTCTCCTTCTGGTAAGCTTCCAATTACTTCGCAGGTTAAACTATGCCTTGTTGTTTCTACCACTAATACCTCAAATCTTTTCTTCGCCGCATCTTGAAAAATAAATCTCTCGCCCACCTTGGCATGCAAAGATTCCACCAAATGCTTCGCCTCCTCATTAATCACCTCAAATCTCTTCCCACTAGCTAGTTTTTCACTTGTTAAAAAGTAGCTCATATTTATTTAAATCTCGCATCTTTGATCATGAGGATCAAAGATGGACATTTTTAACTCCTCATTGTTTAAAAACTTAGCGATTCTACTTCCTCCATAAATGGATGGCAAAATACCCACACCATTACAGCCGAGGTTATATAGTAGTACCGGGTTACATGGCTCAGAGCCAATGCGCCTAATGCCGTTGGGTGTGTAGCCCATTAAGCCGTGCCAACAAAAGTCATATCTCACGCCTTTACCTGGGTGATTGCGATAATTATTTTTTAGAAAGCCATCAATAACCCCCATTACTTCTTCTGAACAATAGGCCTCTTTTGAGTAATCAGCGCCATTAGGTAGGACTTTTTCTGGTCCGCCAGTACAGATAAGATTGTGATATCTTTTCCCATCATGTTCGTGTGGTCTTCTTGTAAGGTAAAAATATTTTTCACCCGTTGGATCATTGGCGCCACTAATTTTCATTTTGGGGAAATAGCTTGCAGCCATCGGTGGGTTGTTAGATGAATCTAGGTAGCCAGACATATAGCCAACGCGTCCCGCAACCCCGTGGTGAAACTTGGTGTCGATTTCTGCTCCAACCTCATTTTTTATCTTCAAGTATTCAAATCCGTTAGTGCACAACACAATTCTTTTCGCCTTAACAGTGTGATCTAAAATTTCCAAAGTGCCACAATCTTCTTTTAGTCGCACCACCTTAACCGGACTCCCTTCGTAGAACGAAAATCTGTCTTTGTATTCTGAAGTAAGATGATTTATTAATTCCTCAGAGAATAGAGCGCTATTCATACACCCTTTTTGATAGGAGAGGCAAGCGATAAAATCTTTATTTTTAACCTCAAGCATTAGAAGTATATCTTTTTGTGGTAAGACTTTATAAAGATGCTGATACTCACTTGGTATTTTTTCTTTTTCTTCCCATTCTTCGGCTATCGCAATCACCTCAACATCAAGCCCCCCGTTCATTCGATAAAGGTTGTTTTTTAAATTTAATACCACTTGATCAAAACTTGTCAGTCCTGTTCGACCCACAAATCTATGCAGAGGCGTTCTGAGCTTCGCTTCACTAATAATTTGATCGAGCAGTGTCCAAGCCGACTCTACTGACCTTTGGCCATCTATAGCTAAGTCCAGTCCAAATTCATCCACTATTTCCGACAGGGGCTTTTCAAAGTAGCTCGCAATTTGGCCAGCATTATGCCCAGTTGCTCCATGTGCTATTTTATCAGCCTCTATTAAAACCACATTTTTATCAGTATTCTGCAGGGCGAAAAAAGCCGTAGTTACACCAGCAATCCCACCCCCCACAATCGCCACATCAGTTTCGATATTCTTATCAAGGGAAACTATGGGCCGAGTTCTCTTAAGTTGTTTTATCCAAGGAGAATGATTTGGGATCATGTTTTACTTATTATAATTTATTAAAATATCTGTCGGGGTAAACGGAATTGAACCGATGCTACAACCACCCCATGGTCGCGTACTACCACTATACTATACCCCGAGAAACAAAAAACCCATCGGGCTAATTTTAGCCGATAGGTTTTTGTTTATCAAACCTCATTTGTAATACAAACTTAAGATTTAGAGATGAGCCCGAGGCACTCATGAGGTCCCTCGTGAACTGTACAAAGTTAGTACTGTGAACGAGGAAGCCGAATGAGTAACGAAGGGATCACTCTAAATATTAAGTTTAGGCAGCCACTTTAACTCTAGACGGTCTCACGGCCTTCGCTGGTTTAGCTAAAGTTCTAATGCAACCTGTGCAGATCAAAACTCGCTCGCCGGTTGGGAGCATAGTCTTTTGCAGGTTAGGATGCTTTCGGCTCGTACCTGTTGGATTGTAGTGACCTCTCAAGAGCTTTCTTTTGCCAACCATTTTAGAGGTCTTGAGGCACATTGGACAGATTTTCATAACCCCTTCATTCTACTTATTTAAAGCCCTCTTGGCAAGTCCTGCCTAGTGGATATCTCTTCGGCTATAATTTTCCCTAATGTTTGCCGGTCGCCACCACATTTTATTATTAATTTGCTTTCTTAGTATTTCTTTTAATTTTACTCATGCGGAAACAGATATTGCTTATATTCCCGACTACACCGTTCTAGCCATCCATTACCTTCCAGACTATTCCTTATTAAACAAAGAAGTTTTGGCTAAACTTGAGTCAAATAATGCGCCTGTCATTCCTGCTAGTCCTGAGCTTGTCGAATGGGCGGAGGCAGGAATCTTTAGTATCAGCTCCCAAGCCCCAAACTACGAAATCGAAGACCTTATCGAAGAAGAGGACGGGCCCATGGTATCCCAAAGTAGCTCAGTCGAAATCCCTGATCCATTTTCTACTTGGAGTGAAGATTCTAGTGCTTTAGATATTTCCAAACCTCTTCCCACCTCGCTTATTATAAGTAGATTTATTTTTGATCCTGCGGGAGATGATGACGGCAAGGAATTTATTGAGCTCCGTAATGAATCAGACTCATTGATTGATCTCGCGGATTATTCCATCCAGACCTCCACTTTAAAAAAGAATTTCGAATCCGGCATGACTATCCAGCCTAATTCGTCGTTCACCATTCTCTTAGGTGACACCTCTCTCACTAGCTCAAATCAAATGCTTTGGAAGAGTGGCTCGCTCAAAAATTCCACTGACACCATTTATTTAGTCGGTAGTCACGTCAAAGTAACAACTGCAGAAGATCTCGCCATTATAGATTTTATTACTTATAATTCCACCGACTTCGCTGATTTTTCTTCCGGCAAAATCTATCAGAGGAAATTGAAAGACGGCGAGGATTGCCCGGCTGATCTTGTTGTAATTTCGAGAACTTACTGTCGGGGCCATTTATCATCTTCATTTAAATTAATCGCAGACACCTTAACTGAAGGGGTTGTCACCCCTCCCGAGGCAGGAATCTTAGATGTTAGTTCGGAGACCGAATCAACTACACCCATCCCAGGCCTCCTCCTTATATATCGTTTCCTTTTCGACGCAATCGGTACTGATGACGGCAGGGAATTTATTGAACTCTATAACGAAACCGATTCTCCAATTAATCTTGCCGACTATTCCATCCAAATCTCCACTCTCAAAAAGAATTTCGAAACTGGCATGATAGCCCAGCCCCACACTTCTTTTACTATCCTTCTCGGCAATACCTCGACCACTAATTCTAATCAAATGCTTTGGAGAAGCGGTTCGCTCAATAATTCCACTAGTGCAATTTATTTAGCGAATTCTCACACTCAAGTTTCCTCGGCCGCTGACCCCACCATTTTAGATTCCATAACTTATAATTCCACCGATTTTTCTAACTTCACTGCTGGCAAAATCTACCAAAGGAAATTAAAAGACGGCGAAGATTGTCCTGTCGATCTCACCACCACTTCCTTAACTTATTGCCGCGGCCACGCCGCGAGCTCGTTCAAACTGGTTGATTTTTAGACATCCAAATGTCATGATCCGAATTAGCCTTTTGAAAACTTATTTACCACTTTTAGGAAGTTGAAGGTGGATCATGACAAGTCTTACCAGATGGAATAGAAGTTTACTTTATTCTTCCGACAAAGATCCGCAAATTAAATTAGATATCGCTCGTTTAGCCGAACTTTCATTAGCATTTCAAAAGTACCGCGGCACTTTGAGGGCTAAAGTCAGTCGTCGCAGTTTGGCGTATGTGAAACAAGCCTTTTTGGATTACGCGGTCATCGAAGAAATTTTTTGGAAGTTGGACGGTTTTTGCGATCTTTTGGGTTACGAATTGGCCGACAAGGTAGATACTTTTTGCGGTAAAGTTCACAACACCGCTTACGAAGTTTCTAAAAGCTCCGAATTTTTCGTGGCTGAAATCGCTCATCTGGGCGATCGTTGGCTAGCAGTTTTAATCAACGACCCACGCTTCAAAGAATTTCGCAATTGGATTATCGAGCTTCGAGATAGCAAAGATCATTACTTACCGGTCAATGAAAGTTTGATTCTCACGGGTATCAAAACCCATCTAGACAGTTTGGGTGAGAAAATTATTCAACGAGACCTTGAGGAAACCGTTATTTCGGCCACCGAATTAGGCGGTCGGAAGAAGATGCATATTAAAGGTGTTTGGGAATTAATGGAGCGTCACGTTAGTCGCGCGAAACGTCTCATGGCTTACAAAGCTTTGAATCGCAGTCTTCGTGCTTCCAGCCCACGGGCTACCTTACTTATTAATTCTTTGGGTTGCGCGAGTGAGACTTGTGATGACTTTCTTAAATATGAAGATCCTACCGCAAGATTTTGTTCTGAAAATCAATTAGCGCGCCCCGTGTTTGATTTAGTTTTAGCGAAAGCCCGCGAGCATCTCCCGCTTTTCCATGCATATCTCAAAGATCAAAAGCACCGTCTCGGTTTAACTCATTTAGGTTTTCACGACATTAAAGCAGGGAACATGCCGCGTCGTAAAATTTCGTTTGATCAAGCAAAAAAAATAGTCATTGATGGTTACGGCAAGTGCTCGCAAGTTTTAGCCGCCGAAGCCTCCAGGATTATTCGTAATCATCAGTTTTATTTTCGGAAGCTCGATCATATCGACAGCCCGCTCGTCCTTTTTGGCAGTAGTGGCACCATGCCTTTTGGTTACGTGCCGTTTGATGGTAGTTGGTATCAGACCGATAGCTTAGCGCACGAAATGGGTCACGCAATCAACGCCTCTCTTTCTCGGGCGCGTGGTTATTACAGCTTCGAATGTAATTTTTTGATCGCGGAAACCATGAGTACCTTCGGTTCACTTTTACTTTACGATCAAATCATCGAGCAGGGGAGCGCGTTCAAAGAAAAGCGCACCTCGCTTTGGGATATCTTACGCTTTGTCTTTTTGAAGATCGCTCATTGTCAGTTTGAACTGAATGTTTACGCTCGGTTAAAAAAAGATTTTGCGATCGATGAACCAGAGCTCGAATCTCTTTGGCTCGCGAGTCATCGCGAAGTTTTTGGCAATGCGGTTTCGCTTAATCAAAGTTTCGGCACTTTCTGGGTTTACGGCTCAGTGTTTCACACCGGCATTTACAGCGCTCCAATTAGCTACACCTTCCCTTATATTTTCAGTCAGCTAGTTTCTTTATGGCTCTGGAATAATTATCACAAAGATGGGAATAAGCGAAAGTTTGTTCGGCGTTATCTTGAGCTCAATAGAGCTGGTTCTGTCGCCTCGACTGCCGAATTACTCGAACCTTTCGGTATTAATCTCGAAAGCCCAGAATTTTGGGACGAATGTTTCGTAGTTGTAAAAAATCTTCTAATCGAAAATGGTATTCCTGTTAAATAACACAAGCCTTTTGGACATCTGGTCCGAGGCTTGTTTTTTTATCCGAAAAATTGTATAACTTTGTTAGCTTTTTGAACTGCATTTAACTGTCATTCAGAGCCCAGCTTTGTTTAATTTTTGAATAAAAATTAACTACGAAGTTGAGGCGTGGAATCTTCGTTTAGTTCAGGAATACCCGCCTTATCCCACTCCCAAGAAAGGAGCTCTATCATGATCTTGAGTCGTAGTGAATCAAAATTATTGAATCGTTTAATCTACGAACTAGATAGCCGCACCCTACTTCGAGCCGGCTTCGAAATGCACCTTGTTTTGAATCATGATCATCACGACCAAAGTTTTGATGGTCCGTATTCTTTACTTCTTCCCACGAACCAGGGTTACAAAGTTGGCTGCGAAGGT
>CAYHSQ010000027.1:0-9395 GCA_964359365.1 uncultured Candidatus Saccharibacteria bacterium
CCACCAACCACCTTTGAGAGAGCCGTTAAGATTGGCATACTCATTGATAATTGAGCCGGGGTAAACTCGATCGACCCAAGTAGGAACGCTATTGATGGTATGAACTGCAATAGACCCGTCAATTGGATTAACAATCAAAACCTCGCTGATTTTTTTACCAGACCAGCCAGCAGTAAGCTCGTAGGCTGGAACTATCCACCAAGGCTTACTCTCATCATCTAGCTCTAAATGACATTCAATGAAATCACGAAACTGATATTTCGAAATGAGGTGACGGCGAAGATTTTTGTCGAAACAGGCGTCGGGAGTGTAAACAAGACCTTTGTCCTTGGCCAGCTCCACATACTGAGCAGGTCTCTCAGGATCTTCGGCATCCACCAAAATGTATCCAGGGACGTGGCTATTAGAAGTCCACGTACTGAAGCTCTTAAAATCGAAAGGGATAACGTAAACCAAGTTGCCGTTAACCTTTTGAAGACTGCCATCTCCAAGATTGAACTGACTCATGACGCCAGCCTGAGCAACCGCCTTCTTGGCAATGTAAGTGGCGTTTTGATACGACACCAAGCGCATGTGAAGCGGGTCTTTGGGCTGAACATCTTTGGTCCATTCCCGTGTTTCTATTTTGCCAATAAGAGAGGCGTACTTTTCAGCATTACACAAATCTGAACCTAGGAAGGCTCGACCAATAAATGCTCCAACTAAAATGAGTACCCAAAAAAGACTTGGGTCTAGATAGAACATACCCGGGAAGCCTTCGTTTCTAGGATCATTGATAGTTTTGAAAAGCGCAATCAAAGCCCAAAATACCAAGACTGTAACACCAGGCATGCCGAAAAATGGATAGATCAAACTCGGAGCGGTTAAATAGAACATAATCCAAGAGCACAAAAACATTGAAATTCCAGAAAATACTGTAATTTTGTGATTTGCATCTTTCTTAAGTAGCGGAGCTACTCCTAAAATAGCAGTAATCGCAGCAAGTAAAAACCAGTTCATGACGATTCCCCTTTCTTTTGGGACTGAAACAGAGGTTAACCTAGTTTTCAAACAACAAACTCAACGGTTTAGATTATAATCTATAATTGATTTTTTGTCAATATTAAGGACTTCCTAAGTTCGAAAAAGATTCCCGTTTTCACGGGAATGATAAGGTGAGCTTGTTTTAAAATTCGCTTGCGTCTTTAGCTTCTTTGATTTGATTGATAAGTTCGGCGGATTTGCCAGCTTCACTTGTAGCGGCTTTGTGACGTTTGAGGTGACTTAAAATTAAGTTCTCGGTTTTCATGACAATTACCTTAGAGCGGCGTAAAAACTTTTCCCAATATAGGGAGACAGCCCTATCAAACTCATGCAGGGGAATTTTGGAAAGCCAATTTTCTAGGTGATCAAAAACCGGACTGCCGACGGTTGTATCTTCTTCTACCTTAGGTAGATGGCGGCCTAAAATATAGAGCGCGGTGCCGAGCCCTAGGACTAAAAATATTTGAAGTAAAAAATCGTACACGAGATTTAGATAGCGAAACGGGCGAATTTATCCACCTTAATGTTTTCGCCAATGGTGCCAATGGCGGCCTTGATTAAGCCTTCGATAGTTTCGGAAGGATTTTTAACGAAAGGCTGGGCCAGTAATTCTTCTACCGAAGTAGGGTTTAACGCAGCGATGTGCATCGCGATTTCGTGGGTGAGATTTTGGAAGGTTTCGTTTTTAGAGACAAAGTCGGTTTCGCAGCGCATTAAGAGTAAAACACCGACGCGGTTGCCATGAATATAAGAATGGAGGAGGCCAGCGCCGGTAGCTCGATCGGCTTTATTGTCGGCTTTAGCTTGGCCTTTTTCGGCGATGATTTTTTTAGCGAGTTCTAAGTCACCCTTGGCTTCGTCGAGGGCTCTTTTGCAATCCATGATACCAGCGCCGGTTAATTCTCGGAGTTCTTTAACTTGATTTGGCATAAGAATAAAATTTAAATGTTTATATTGAATAGATTCCCGTTTTCACGGGAATGACAAAGTAGCACACAGATGATCTTAAGCGGAGCGGAGCTTGGAGGAAAGCTTGGTTAGAATAAATTCTAAGGAGCTTCGGCCGGTAAAATTACAAGGAATAGGATAAGTGATCTTATCTGGGTTGGTGTCGGTGTTAATTAAAGCGATTACGGGAATCTCTAAAAGATTAGCTTCGTGAACGGCATGCTTATGCAAATTAGCATCGATCACGATCATTGCGGCTGGCTTAACAGACATAGTCTCGATACCGGAGAAAAGATTGTTTAAACGAGCGAGTTCATTGGTTAACATTAAACGTTCCTTTTTGGTGTATTTTTCTAAAGCACCAGAAAGTTTGTCGGCTCGGAGCTTTTTCATGTATTCGATACGCTTCCAAATAGTTGGGTAGTTGGTCAAAGTACCACCAAGCCAACGACCAGTTACTTTTGGAAAAGCAAAACTATCGGCAAACTTTTCCACTAAATCGCGAGTTTCGGCTCTAGTGCCTACAACTAAAATAGGACGCTTGCTGTCCACTAAAATCTTTAAGTAATTACCAGCTCTTTCAAGCATCTCGTTGGTTGCCTCAAGGTCGATGACGTCGATCCCCTTTCTTGTGGCGATCACGTACTTGTTCATTTTAGGGTTGGTAAAAGAGTGCTTGCGTCCATGCAAAACACCGGCCTTGATCATTTCTTCTAATAGAGCCAATTCTTCGGGCGAGGCCTTAATATCTTCAAGGGTGGCTTCGTCGTCTCTTAGGCTTTCTTCCATGGCGGAAGTTGCTTTATCTGAACTCATAATATGTCTTAGAAATATAATGGATTTTGAGGTTTTATGAAAGACATTCCTGTGTGGCGAACTCTTTTGCCACAGAAATCCAATTTTCTTTGAAAATGGCTGGCTGGAAGGCCTGTAAATAGGTTGGCAACTCCAAGATTTTTATGGGTTTAGTCTCGAATTCTAAGACCTTAGCTATAAGACTAGCCTTGGTCTGATCTTTGAAAAATAGGCCGGTTTCGCCCTCGTGGACGGTTTCCATAACTCCCCCGCCTTGGTAGGCAATGACCGGGGTGTGACAAGCGATGGCTTCGAGGGGGGTGAGACCGAAATCTTCGATTTGCGGGAAGATGAAGGCTTTGGCGAAGTTATAATAATAGTTAAGTGACGCGTCAGGGACGAAGCCTAGGAATTCGATGTTAGATTTGGCGAGTTTTTTTAGCCTAGAGAGTTCGGGGCCGGTGCCAATGATTTTTAAAGGAAGTCCGAGCTCGTTGAAGGCCTCGATAACTAGATCGACTTTTTTATAATGTAGTAAGCGGCTCGTGAGTAAGTAAAAATTTTGCTTAGGAATCGTAGGGTCACGATAAAATAATGTTTCATTATAAGGTGGATAAATGATTTCGGAATCGCGATTAAAACTTGTTTTAATTTTATTTTGAATAAATTTGGAAATGGTGAAAATTTTTTGAGGAGTTTGAGCGGCTTTGTAATCTTCGTTTTTTAAATAATTTTTAATTGGATTAGTGAGAACTTTAAAGGGGGTAAGGGCTGGTGGGATTAGAGAATCCTCCCAAGCGTAACGCAAAGGAGTGAAACAATAATGGATGTGAGGGATATTAGGCGGGACGGGAATGGCGCGCGCGAAACTCGCGCCGATACTAATTACTAAATCGTAAGACTCTTTGAGCTTAATAGTTTTGGCAGCGACAGGCATTAAAGGAATAAAAGGCCGGTGATTGTAATGCGTGAGAGCGAAATCGATGAAGCTAGTTTGCCTCACAGACGCTTGAAAAAGATTTTTGGTTTTTTCGGCGCTATGAAAAAGACAATAAAGATCGCTGTCCGGAAAAATCTCAGTGAAAGTTTTCAAAACCCGCTCTCCCCCACCAAGCTGATTAAGATAGTCGTAAAATAAAGCTACCTTCATATTTATGAAGGTAGCTTAAAAAAGTCTTATGAGCTAAGTTTACTTTTTTGAAAGATTGTTTCGAGTTAAAAAATTGGATTTATAGGCTTATCAGAACAAGAAGCTCCATCCCACTTACAGGAGTTTTGAATACATTTAGTGCTATCAGTGCCAAATGATGCGCAGGTTCTTCTACATAACTTTCCATCTTTAAAGACGGCTCCCATCTCATCAATTTTTTTACCGTAATCTTGATTTAATTTCATGCATTTATTTCGGGCATCTCTTGCGTTAGACATAATGATATCGTCTCCAGAATTTTTTACTGAGAATTTATTCCAAGCCTCGTCCGCGGCCAATCTGTCTTTTTCACAACTCTCCTCGTCAATATTATAGGTCGCATATAAACAATAAGGGGGGGTTAAATCGGCAATTTTTTTATTTGCAAAAACTCTTACGCATTGAGAATCTTTATTCTCAATTTTATCACCGATGGTATTTAGCTCGTCTAAGAGGCTAGCTAAACGGCTCAGGCCGGCATCTGTTAGGTTACAACCATTAGTCACTTCTTCAGGGCTGATTGGATTAAGATTAGATCCATCCCCTCCGCGACCAATTTGAGCTAAGAAATATTTTAAATTCTCGTCCTCGTCTATCGCCTTCTGAAATTCCTTGTCGCACCCATTAACCGGATCGCTTAAAAATTTAACTCTAGCTCGAGCATTGTTTTCAACCTTATTTGCATCCCCGGTGCATAAAAATGACAAAATTGGCCCGGTTTCATCGCCACCCAAACTCTGGATGGTAAAAGTGATCGCATTATCTAGATCTACCGTTGAAGAGTTGGCTTTCGTTAGGCATGGCTTTGAATTATTTACAATACATCTTCTCTCTAAATCTAAAAGTTTCCTATAGCCTTTTTCCCAGGCACTATCATAAACAAGGTCGTGTACAGTTGCCGCTATTCCAAGACGCTGCAAAGTTCTTCCTAAAACCCCAAGGCTTAATCCGGAATTTTGAAAACGAGGAAAGCGATTTTTGAGATTATTCAGAAGCTTGGCGGTGGAATCTTTTATTTTAGAACAAGTAGTTTGAGTGGGGGTGGGAGGGGTTTTGATGGTTGGGGGCTTAGCCAAGCATTTACTTCCCAAGAGAGTTCTTAGGCTTTGAGGTATCTTTGAAGCTGTATTTCTAATGAAAGCTCTTAGTTTAGCAATTTTGTCATATAAATCTAAAATGTGACTCTGAATAGCGTCTGAGGTAACACCCCTAAGAATTCTCTTTAGCTCATTAATATTTACCTCGTCAGTATTCTTTAACCATTTGATAATATCGTCCAACTTGTCTTTTGCCTTGCCATATTGCTCGATTTGCTTTGCCCGTATCTTTATTGCCTCTGAAGTATAATAAGCCTCTCCCCTAGCTTGTAAAACTTTTAATTTTTCGGCTTGAGCTAAGAACTTATATTGTTTTGCCAAACTTTGATTTAAAGCCTCGATTTCAGTCTCGGCTTTATCGATTTGGTTATTAAGTAATAATATTTCGTTTTCTGTAAGTGGGCTGCTTTTTATCTCATCTACTAAAATGTCTGGATCTTGAAAACAAGCTTGATCCGACTTGGGAATTCTTGAGATGGCACGCTCTAATAATGTACGCTCTCCTGTATCTGAAATACTCAGAACTTTCTCTAGATCTTCGAGGCTGTCTACGTCATAACCAAGTCCTTCCAACTCTTGAAGAATCTTAAAAATACTTTCACTAGCATCAGACGCGTCCGATATCTCACTATTAGCAATCTTTATTAATTCCTCTAGTTTCGCTAATAATTCTCCAATTTTTTCTAGATCTTTAGCCGCGTGCTTAGCTATATTACCCGCCTTCGTCGGCGGCCCGGCATAAACTTGGATGTTTGATTGGGTTTGATAAGAAGAGTTAATGCCAAAAACTACCAAAAGTAAAATTAGTCCAACCGATGTAACGAATGGGAATTTAGACTGGGACATGTATTTTAATTTTAGCATATTTGGTGTTGCTTATGATTAGTTTGGTATAATCTTTTCACATGAAGTTGGGTTTGGGGGCGAAAAGGATATTGGATGTTTTTGGGGCGACTGGTGGCTTATTGGCTTTGTGGCCTCTAGGAATTTTGACTTGCGTAATCATTCGGTTGGATTCTAAAGGGGCACCGATCATTAGATTAGAACGAGTGAGTTTGGGAAGAGTGATTAAGATTTATAAGTTTAGAAGTATGGTGGTGGATGCTGAGAGCATGCTTCTCGACCTAAAGGATTTAAATGAAAGGAAGGATGGGCCTTATTTTAAGATTAAAAATGATCCTCGAGTAACAAGGGTGGGAAGATTTTTGCGAAAATATAGAATCGATGAAGTGCCGCAATTAATTAATGTGTTACTAGGAGAAATGAGCTTGGTGGGACCCCGGCCCTATAAGCCAAATGAGGTGGCGCAATATCCGACGGAATATACTCACCTACCTCAAGCCCTCTCAGGGATGACGGGGTTGTCGCAGATTTCTGGGTCCTCGTCTTTGAGTTTTCAGAGGACTTTGGAATTAGACGATGAATATTTGAAAAATTGGAGCTTGGGGTTGGATGTAAAAATTTTATTGAAAACTTTTGCGAGGATTTTTTCGGATAGGAGTGCGGTGTAGGGAGTAGAAGCTAGAGTTTAGAAACTAGAATCTAGTAGAAAAAGACTACGGGAACGCGAAGATAAGCTCCCAGTAATAGCCTATTTAATAACTATGTAGTTGAAGGTGTAGGTGGCGCTGCCGCCGTTTGCGGTGGTGAAGGGGGTGGTGAAATTAACATTGATAGTGTTAGCGTCTTTCCATTTATAGACTGGGATAAGTCTATCTGGAACTGAACCGGAGCCGCCGGTGGGATCACCAGCAGAAGTAATGATAATAGTGTCAGTAGAAGTAATGTTGGAAATTGTGACATCTCGATTGAAGTAAAGAACCTTAGTGTTACCTTCCACACTAAATGATGACGGAGCCGTCACTGTGAAAGTACCCTTAATAATTTTATTGAGAGATGAGCCACCACTACCAATGGTTAGGTTAGTTGTGTCGATATTACCACCAAAGATATCCCAACGATTACTACTAGTACCAATTTTAGCGGATGAGGTGGAGGGGGTGAGAGAGGTGTCGAAGACGGCGGCTTTGGCTTTGGACACACCAAGGCTGAAATTTTTAGTGAATTGTTTGTAGGGCGAGGTACTATTATAGTTCATCGCCAAATCGATATTGACGACTTCTGGCCCGTCGATGTGAGTGACTTTGGTTTTATCTAGCTCACCGGCTAAGGCACCCTGGGAAGCATCGTCAGCTTGAAGAATGTTGCCATAAAGTGTGTCACAAATGTGATTAGAGCCGGAACGAATGCATTTATAGCCATTTAAAATTACGTCAGTATTGCTTCCGCTAATGGTTACTAAATTAGCCAATGGATTAACGTCTTTTCTAACCTTAATGATTTTAGTGAAGGTTAATTTGGTTAATTTTACCTTGTCATCGGTGAGATAAAGAGTCTTATGGCCAGTCCCCTTGCCTTGCTCTAGGGCTATTTTGCCAGTCGCACCATCTAAGTAAATATGGACAGGGCTATTGGGATCGTTAACATTGTCATTTGTCTCATTACCCATCTTTAAATAGAGGTGGCTTTCGATAATGCCGCCCAAAGCACCGCCGTTCGTGGCAAGCTTATTACCAGTAGTGGTAGTTCGCTCTTCGGTTAAAGTATATGGCTGACAATCAGCTTCGTCTTCTTTGCCGTTATTATTTGTGAGATTGGTAGCGCAAGGATTTTGGCCGGTGGGATTAACTGGAGGGTATTCTTTGTAATAATAAACGTTTGAATCTGAGCCAGTACCCCATTTATTTCTTACGACAACGGTAGTGGCTTCGCCAATTAATCTTTGAATGGTTTCGAGGGAGTAATTACTTTGTTGCAAAACTTCATTGCGCGCGTCTTGGCCGGCGTTAATCGCGATAAGCGACATGACGATTCTAGAAAAGGCTAAAGAAACGATTGTGAAAATGGCGAGGTAAATTAAAACTTCGAGCAATGTAAAACCCGCGAGTGTTTTAAATTTTCCGTGACGCTTCATTGGTTTAATTATAGCAAAGACACGATACACAAGACACTTATCACGACAAAAAAATACCCCGATTGGGGTATTTTTTAAATTTTAGCAACCGGTACCAGTACAAGCTGGGGGAGGTGGGGCGGACATTGAAAAGGTGGTGGGATCAGCTAATGAGCCAGCCGCAAAAGAACTCCCGCCCAATGGACTTCTTGTACGTTTTTTACAACTAGGGCTAGGTAACCCTCCCATTGGATGTTCGTCTTTATCCCAATAGCATCCAAATTGCTCCCTTTTATTACAGGCATCTTCTAGAAAACCATCACAACCTGAAACGAAGCTGCACTTACCGGCAGTTGAAGGGGTTCCACCTGACACAGACCCGCCTTTCCAAACACAACCCCTCGAGACTAAGTCCTTACAAGTATTTTCGTTATTATCACCCTGAACGCAAACAGACTCGCAAGTCCATTTTGGCCTATAAGCCTCAGGATGATTCGGCGAACAATTAACACTATCACCGCTTGGACTCAAGCATTCTGGTGGTAGGTATTTAACATAACAAGCGCCTTGATCTGGACTCATATAATTGGAGCAAAAATTAAATCCGAAGAGTCCAGCCTGTAGGCAATTTTTAGGCTGAACAACATTCTTGTCAGACTTACATGATAAGCTCTCCGGACTCAAGGGAATCTCTCTATAAACACAAACCTGAGCAGTAGAACCATTATCCAGGGTCACGAAGTTGTTATTACAAGCAGACTCACCTCTTGAAATAAATTCGTTACAGCTAGGAAGTTCACAGTGCTGTCCAGCTGAATTCCAATGACAGCCAGGGGTATCGAGGCACCTGTCTTGGTTTCTTATATCAACGCTGCATTCTTTTTGGGCTATTTTCCAATTTTCAAATCTAGCCCTTTCTTCGGCGGTGCTATTTGAATTAGTGGATGGTGACTCGCAGCTAGCACGAGTATTAGCCTGACAAGAGCCAATTTGACTCTGCTGTTGATAATAAGGCCAAATATAGCCGCCAGAAATAACGCACATATCTCCTTTGATGTAACATTGACCAGAAAAATCACCGATTGAGGGGATTGGACTCGCCTGAGAACGAATGTTGGATTGATTGGAGGCGAAAAAAGCGACGATGAGAAGGGCTACGGCAGCTAGAAGTAATATGGAAAGATTATGCGCTCTATGATGCTTTTTTGGACGTGGAGACATAAGTTTATTTATCTTTTAATTATAGCGATAAAAATTAAAATCGCATACATGTGCATAAGTTGAGGTGGTTTATTTTCCTGAGACATTTTTGGAAACAGAATCAAAAACACCAGCGTGTTTTTGTTCTTCGGACTCAGAAAAATTTTCGTGTTGTTCTAATTGAGAACGA
>CAYHSQ010000028.1:0-9351 GCA_964359365.1 uncultured Candidatus Saccharibacteria bacterium
GTAGTTTGATGCGCGGGTTTTAAGCCCTTGTCATTGCGAGGAGGGGGTGAAGCGAGCGACGTGGCAATCTTACCCCCACGCTTGTCATCCCCCACCCGATTGTACTCAATCGGAAATGATGCGGGATCCAGCTCAGTAATAAATATTATAACCAAACAAAAAAGCTCCCATCCGGGAGCTTTTAAATTTCCATCTTATTTATTAAGGATTTCTTTTTCGGTGCACCACCAACTCATAATCGAGCACCGGTGTTTCATCGAAATCCCAACACATGAAGTACCAACCAGTTCTGTCATAATGAACATCGATCCTCTTAATCGTGAGCACGCCATTTTCGTGACCAATATAGAAAGAGTATTCTTTATCTTTAGGAGCTTCTTGCAAAAAGCGATGCATTTCCTGTGGCGTTATTCGCATTGCCTTAATGTCGTCAAATTCCGGTAGAAACTCTTTATCTAAATGAGTAAACTCCGATTTGGAAGCAGATAAGGTGATTGAAGCAACTTCATATTCCAAAAATCCTGGCAGTAAATCAAAGAATCTTTGATCGCTAAATGGATGCACCTCAAGGCTTTTTGAGCCGATGCTTAACTCTGCCACCGTGTCGAAATCCAAAACACAGTTCACTTCAGTTTCCCACTGGCTAACTAAATATGGTTGAATAGCCGCCGGTAAATCCCTGCTCAAATCGTCATAATTTTTAAAAACCTCATCAATCAAGGTATTACTTCCTAAAGCAACTCGATCAGAGTCTGACATGGGGTGCACCTTTCGTGAGGGTAAGTCAAAGACCTAAAAACATCTATTTTATATAAAAAATTTATAAATTTGTCAAATTTATTCCCCCTTAATCTCATAATGTTATAATAAATCCAATGAACTCTTTTTCTTTTGGTTCGGCTGGAAGTCTATTTCCGGCTTGCACCGGCCCTCTCGCCGATTATGCCACTGGCGAAAGAATGTGTACCATTTGCGACCTCTTCTCTTTCATCATGAATATCGTTTTTTTCATCCAATTTTGGGCCCCTTTTGTTGCTGGAATGATTATTGGCTACTTCGCCATTAAAGCCCTTTTTGGCATTATGACTGGCAAGGTCAGTGATCTTAAAGAAATGAAGAGTATTATTATAGATATTTTAATAGGCTTCCTCTTCATCTATGGTGCCACCATCCTAGTTAGCGCCTTAATTAATCTCCTTTATGGTGGCACTATCAATCCTTTTGCCGGTATCAGTTGTGGGGCCATCGGCGGCTTTCGTTAGTCCCAAAATCATCACCCACTCCATCACAATATTTCCTAAGACACTTTTGGAACATGACGGAAGAAAAATTGCCGGTTTCATGTTGTTCGTTTCCAATTAGAACAACACGAAAATTTTTATGAGTCTGAGGAACAAAAACACGCTGGTGTTTTTAATTCCGTTTCTAAAAGTGTCTTAGGAAGTAAACTAAACCACCTTATCCACAGCTTATCCAATTTTCTTTTTAAGTGTTGTGTTAGAATAAATATATTATGAAAAAGAATTGGGTTTTCTATTCGAATCTCATCCTAGCGTCGCTCCCTATTTATACTTTCGGGGCCGTAGGCTTGCCTGGTGGAGCTGGTGCGGGTACAACTGGCACTGTTCAAGCCGCTCCTATTAGAAGCGTTGATGACATCGTCAGACTAGTTAGAACTATCGTCGGTTATTTCCAGTTAATTATTTTCGTTTATGCCGCCTTCCAAGTGTTAATGGCTGCCTGGAAACTTTTAACTAACGCTAAAGACTTCAAGCTCGGCGCAGCTTTACTCAATATCGCTATCGCTATCGCCTTAGCCTTGCTAGCCTTCAGCGTAGAGCCTCTAGTCCGTCAGTTGCTTGGAGTAAGATAAGACTTATAAATAGACTTTAAAAATCCCCTAAACAAGGGGATTTTTAAATGTCCCTGTCATCCCGCACCCAGCCGTACTTGGCTGGAAATGATGCGAGATCCAGTTCGATATAGATATTATAATTCTTAGATTGACAAACTTTCACAATCTTTGTATTTTCATGGTAGCTACTTGATATTTCTTCGCTGTTCCCGCCTTCTACTAGATTCTAGATATTTATCCTGAGTTTACCGAAGGACTAACTTCCAGATTCTTCCCTATCCCCTCCTCTTCCTCAGGAACCCACCATGAAATTCCTCCCCCGCTTTCGTTTCCCTAGGCCGCTAAGATCCCTTTTATTACTCTCTTTATTTCTTTTTTCCGCCAATCAACTGAATTCTTTTTGGAATTGGTTTCAGCCCTTAGTGAAACCGCCACCCGTCGTCATCGAGCCTCCGCCAACTAATCCTTACGCTGGCAAAACGGTAATCTTCCCCGGTATCGTAAATAAAATTTCCGGTGAGTTAGCAGAAACTAGCATAAGTGGTAATGATGAGTGCGATGCTTTTATCTTTGATCTTAAGGAGGGTTGGTCTGAAACTATGAAAGGTGTTTATGGTCGTGGTTGTTTCTTAAAGGTAATTGAGGGCTTTGCCGAATACCATCTTCAAAACAACACCGAAATCACCGTAGTCCAATCTAACAGAGTGATAGAATTAAGTAATAAGAAATTCCGCCTCCGAGGCCGCGGTAAAGCCATTATCGTTTACACCGCCTACGTCATGCCTAAATAAATCAAACCCCTTCTTTTGGGGTTTTTTTCTTTTTTTAAAAAAGAAAAGACCCTGAGCGGAGTCGAAGGGTTACATTAATTCCAGTCTGTCATCCCGGAAATTGTACTCAATTATCCGGGAGCCAGTTCATTATCGTTTTTTAAAATAATTTCCCTGCCCGCTTTATACTAACTTCTAGATACTAGCCCTCTAGATTCTTCGTATTATCCCTTATTATGAAACTTTTCATGAATCTCTTTCAGTCTCTTATTCGTTACATGGGTATAAATCTGCGTCGTCGCAATGTTGCTGTGCCCCAATAATTCCTGCACCGAGCGCAAGTCCGCTCCATTACTTAGTAAGTCCGTCGCAAACTGGTGGCGCAACACGTGCGGTGTCACTCGCTTGTCGACAATCCCCGCTACCTTCGCATAATGTTCCACCAGCCGCTGAATCGCCCGCGGCGTAATCTTCCCAATCACCTTCCCCCTGTTAATACTCACAAATAAATTTTCCAAAGTATCCTTCCGCGCCTTCAAATAAATCTTAATTTTATTCAGCGCCTCATCCGACAAAAAAACCACGCGCAACTTATCCCCCTTCCCCCTTACCGTAATTTCCCTTTTATCAAAATCAATATACCGCGACAACGAGCAAAGTTCCGCCAGTCGCAACCCCGTCGAAAAAAACATTTCTAAAATCGCCCCATCACGAAGTCTTTTTAAGCCATTAATATCGGTATTCTTGTCATTCCTAGGGAGGCGGGAATCTACGTCGATTTTATTAACCGCCGCCATCAACCTCTCAAAATCTTTATGGTCAATTACATCAATCTGTCTTTGAGAAACTTTCGGCAACTCAATCTTGTCTGGCGCAAGTGCCTTAATATCATTTTTAATTAAATATTTTAAAAAATTCCGCAACGCAATCATATAATAATTCTGCGTCGCCTTTTTCAATTCCTGTCGATTCTGCATCAACCGAAACTCTTTAATTTTATCTAAAGTAATTTCTTCCGGTTTTTTAATTTTAGAAAACTCAAAAAACGCCCTCAAATATCTTTCATAATTTACCCGAGTCTTTACCGCCCTCCCCTTCTCAATCTCCAAATAATCCAAATACTTTTTCAGGAGTTCATTAATCACACTTTAATTCTAACACCGTTATAACCAATCACGCCCGCTTGTCATTCCTGCGCCGCGCCATGCCGTAGCTTTACGCGAAGGATGGGGGGCAGGAATCTAATCGTCATTTTAATCAAGACTAGGAATATACCCTCGGATTTTATGTTCATGGTACTGGAATAACATAGTGAGAAAATAAAAAAAGCCCCGGATTGCTCCGGGGCCTTACTTCGAGTTCGTTGTCATTCCAATGCCTAACTTTTTCGTGGCTCTTCCAAACTATCGTAATTATTAAAGATTCCTCTTATAAGAGTGGCGAAGATCTTTTCTCTAGACTCTTCGTTTGTGGTTTGAATTCTTAGTTCAAAGTTTCCTTTAGTGACTTCTGTAATAGTTACCGAACTTCTGAAGGCGATTAAGGCATAATGAACAGCCATTTCCACATCAAGTTTTTGCATAGCATTTGGGGCGGGCTTAATGTTCATGCAAACCAGAGTTAGATCTCTATCTTTTTTCTCGATGTCTGTGATTGTTATATCGACTAAGTGTTTTTCTCTGTCGTACATCACTATCATGACATTCTCCTCTCTGACGTCACAAAGGCAAATCCAACCCTAATTCCTCTAGTCCATCTATAGTTGAAACCTTCACCGTCATCATAAACATCCAAACGAAGATCTTCTAGACCATCAACAGCGATAGCTCCAAGTAAAAAACAATCAGCAAAAAACTCTGCCGTGTCATCAATTGGCTCATGCATAGCCACTATTGAAAAAAGTCCTATGTCTAAGATGTCTTGATTAGAAAAAAATCTTCGAATGAGGCAGGCAACCTCAGGTCTCGGTTTCAAGAAACTCCGAGATTCAGCCGTACTTCTAATCATCGAAGTATAAAGGCCGACATCGTTATTTGGAAAGAAATCATATGGAATGATTACCACTTCAGTGATAACTCTATCCGTTCTTTCAAATTTCATAGACAGAAGAAAATTTGCAGCGCGCTCGGTCGTATCCAATTCTTTTACCCACGATGGCCCAGTTGTATTATCGGAAGTCACAGAGAATCTGATAAATCCCTCGTCATCTACATAAAACTTCTTACGAGGAATGATATAGATTAAGCACAGCATAATTGTTGAGCTAATTATGAATACCACCGGTTGGGCTGCGTGTGATAAGTCCCATTTTTGTAAGGCAATAAGTTGGATCAAAGAAGAAAGCCACCAAATAATCCAAGATAGGCCATCTTCACCCCCTGGATTTTTCCGAGCCTTGTCAAAAGTTGGAAGAGACCCAATAAAGATTAGAATTAAGCTAGTCATAATTCCTGCCACTGGACCAATGATTTTCCAGAGAATTAGTCCAAAGATCGCTCCTATTAAGCAAAACTTCTCCAGGTTGGTAAATCCGGGCTTGCCATAAATTAAGGCTAATGCCATCACTACCCAGACTCCCAGTACCGTGCCAATAATCTGGCCGTTTACCGAACCCTCGGCCACCATCCCAGCGAACGCGATTGTGTCCAAGATGGCCCATATCATCCACGATGCTTTTGAGGGTTTATTGGGCTTTTCTTTCCTTAAAATCGAGATGATATAAGGAATATCCCCAATCACAACCAAAATTCCAGCTAAAACCGAGAGAATTTCTCCCATGATTCGTTTCTCCCTAATAAAGATTCAATTTTATCAGCGTTATTACGTCATAACGCTGTGTTTGTGCCGGCTATATTATGTCACATATTTTATTTAAAAGTCAAATAAAAATCGGCGCCCGCTGTCATTCCCGTGAAAACGGGAATCTTCGTGAAGCTTAGGTGTGCTTATCCAGTAGATTCCCGTTTTCATGGGAATGACATGTAAAAGAGTCCTAATTCCTTATCTTGTGATTTATGGCCTTTCTCTATAATATGTACTGATATATGAAAACTCTTTATAAGAATCTTTTTACTGGTTTTTTAATCCTTTTTGCCGGGGTTTTAATTTTTGGCGCCATTTCCACTTCTTTTGAAAAAGCCACCGTTTTATCACTCAATGAATTAGTAACCAAGATTAATAACGATGAAGTCACGCAAATCACTGTTAACGGTGATAACTTAGCCATAGTTTTAAAAGACAATTCGGAAGCTGAGTCACACAAAGAATCTAATCTAGGCCTAACCGAAACTTTAAAAAATTACGGTGTTGATAGTAAAAAAATCAATCAAGTAAAGCTCGAAATTCAAGACAAGACCGATGTCTCCTTGTGGATTAATGGTCTTTTCACAGTTGTGCCAATTTTAATCGCTCTTTGGTTCTTCTGGTTTATTTTCAAGCAGGCAAAAAATGGTTCATCTCAGATTTTTTCCTTCGGTAAATCCAACTTAAAGCTTTTTTCCCCTTTTAATACTGACAACACTAACTTCGCCGATGTTGCCGGGCTTAAAGAAGCTAAGCAGGAGCTTCAAGAAGTCGTCGACTTCCTCAAAAATCCTAAAAAGTTTTTTGATATTGGGGCGAAGATTCCTCGCGGTGTGCTTTTGATGGGCAACCCTGGCACAGGTAAGACTCTTTTGGCGCGCGCGGTTGCTGGTGAGAGTGGTGTGCCCTTCTTTTCTATTTCTGCTTCTGAGTTTGTCGAAATGTTCGTCGGTGTTGGCGCTTCCCGTACTCGCGATGCCTTTGCTACCGCGAAAAAAGCCGCTCCCGCCATTCTCTTCATTGACGAAATCGATGCGATTGGCCGTCAAAGAGGCTCTGGTCATGGTGGTCATGAAGAAAGAGAGCAAACTTTAAACCAAATTCTAGTTGAAATGGATGGTTTTGATCGCGACACTCAAGTCATCGTCCTCGCCGCCACCAACCGCTCTGATGTTTTGGATCCTGCCTTGCTCCGCCCCGGCCGTTTTGACCGTCATGTCATTTTAGATATGCCCGACATCAAAGATCGCGAAGATATTTTAAAAATTCACGCCAAAGGCAAGCCCCTAGCCCCTGATGTGGCTCTAGAAAAGCTCGCCATTCGTACCCCGGGCTTTACTGGTGCCGATTTAGCCAACCTTATGAACGAAGGCGCTATCTTAGCCGCCCGCGATAATAGGAAAACCGTGACCCAGGCCGACCTCTACGAAGCCGTAGAAAAGGTTATGCTGGGCCCTGAAAGACGTGGTCGGGTCATTAATCAAAAAGAAAAAGAAATCACCGCCTATCACGAGGCAGGCCATGCCTTAGTGGGTGCTAGCCTCGAAGGTTCCGATCCAGTCCACAAAGTTTCCATTATTAGCCGCGGTTACGCCGGTGGTTACACTTTAAATTTACCAACTGAAGAGCAAAGACTCCGCACTAAATCTCAATTCTTAACCGACTTAGCAATTTTAATGGGCGGTTACGTCGCCGAAAAAGAAACCTTCGGCGAAATGTCGACCGGTGCCTCTAATGATTTAGAAAAAGCCTCCCGTCTCGCTCGCCTCTTGGTTACTAAATATGGCATGAGTGCTTTAGGGCCTATTTCGACCAACGAAACCAATCACGGTGATTATCTAAATCACGAAGCTAGCTTTATTAATCATTCTGAAAAATTCCAATCCGAAATCGACACCGAAATGAAAAAGTTTCTCGCCGACGCTCATAATACCGCCGAAAAAATCATCACTAAAAAGAAAACCGTCCTAAAAGCCATCGCCTCAGCCCTCCTAGAAAAAGAAGTCCTAGAAAAAGAAGACTTCGAGCTAATTATCAGCTCTCATAAGTTAGCCTAATTAAAAACCTCCCGGATGGGAGGTTTTTATTGACAGGGTTTATTTTTAAAACTAAAATAAGCCACTTCAGGCTTTAACCTAAGAGGAGATAGCATGCTAGTTCATTGGAATAAAGAAGAACCAGGATTTCTTCCTGAGTGGCTGTGGCAATACGGCCCAGGTCCTTTTGAAGTTGTTGAAATTCATTCCGTTCCTGCTAAATCTAATTGGCTTGGTGTTTTCGAAGCAACGCGGGTTGAAATTAAATATGATCCAGGTAATTGGTATACGTTAGCATTACCGGAGAGTAATTTTTTTAATCAACTCCCAATCACAATTAGGAAAATTAGCTTCTTTCATGAAAAATGGTTTCGAAAAGATGTTGCTTAGTAAATAAGCAAAGCCCCATATTCGGGGCTTTTTTTGTGGGCAGGGGGGATTGAACGTCGTCGTTATCACTCCTCCTACGCTAAAGCTACGGAAGGACGCTGTAGAATCTAGTAGAAGAAAAAATCCCCACTCCGTCATTGCGCTACGTTCTCTGTGATGATGGGGCTAATCTATCTCGCCCCCTGTCATCCCGGAAAAATCTTTCGCAAGAATGATTTTGTCCGGGATCTTCTTCGAATTTAGGGATGCTTCTATTCTAAACAAATAAAAAACCGCGTTTTCATACGCAGTTTGTTTTCATAGTTTTTATTTTCAGCTCTTTTGCTTTTCGGAGAGCTTTTTTTCAATAGCAGTCAATCGCTCTCTTATTTTATCTAGATCATCACTGAACAAGGCGGAAGATGTTGTGAATAAGCCATAAAAAGACATTGTAATAATAAAACAAATAATATTGCACCCATGCCACTCATTTTTTTCGATAGATTCTCCCAAGAACATAAACGACATACCGAAAACCAATAAAAGAATCATAAACAGAATGATTTTCATTTTCGATCTCCTTCCTTTTCTTGGAGCTTTTCTTCAATGGCTTTTAGTTGTTTGCCTAAGTTATTAAGACTATCAAACGTTATAGCAAAGAGAGTGCTCAATAAGAATCCTATTAACCCACATATATATAAAGCTTTATCTAGCTTCTGATACTCAACAGCCGTTCCTAAAAATACAAATAACACAAACAGAATAAGCAGGATCATAGCGTAAACCACGGATTTGAACATATTGAATCCTCCAGGAGTTTTTGAAGAACCTCACTTATTATACATATTTTTATACTTAAGTCAAGTATATCTTGTGGGCAGGGGGGGGTAATTGAACGTCGTCGCTACACTCCTCCTACAAAACCCAAGGTTTCGTAAGCTTCCTACACGGGATGGTATTTATAATACCCTCCCGACCCCTCCTAACGTTCAAGTCCCCCCTACCCACAAAAAAAGACTTCTAAAGAAGCCTTTTATTTTTTGTGGGCAGGGGGGGACTTGAACCCCCATACCTTGCGGTGCTAGCTCCTAAAGCTAGTGCGTCTGCCATTTCGCCAGCTGCCCAGCTCACTTTTAAAACAAACGAGTGTTTTTCAGTGGATTATTTAGTTTACACAAGTAATCAAGTTAAATAAAGGCTTAGTTATTAAAAGTTTTGCTGGGCCTGCCTCAAAAATTAATAGCCTTTTTAGTAAAAAAATAAAGCCTCTTGAGGTTTCTCAAGGGCTTTATCTGATTTAGACTATCCATTTCTTTTAGGAATCGAAGGAATGGAGCATAAGAAAACAAAGATCCAGCAAAGAAAGTTAATTTCATTAGCTAATTCTGGGTGTTTTAGCCCGGCACATGCACACACTATACCAAGGAATACACACGCCAATTTAAAGCTCGTCATGACCCCCTCACTTTCTAAAAGCCCCGACTAATTGAGCGATTTCTTCGATTGGAAGATGGGTGCC
>CAYHSQ010000029.1:0-9247 GCA_964359365.1 uncultured Candidatus Saccharibacteria bacterium
CGGACGAGTCGCCGCCGGCGCCGGCGCCCACCCTCGTCCGGCGGCCGGTCGGTCCAGGCCAATGGACGTTGAATTCTTCATACTGAATATTATTTTCAGCGAATAACTTCTTAGCCATTTTGCAGTAAACACAAACTGGCGTGGAATAAATTTTTACGCTTCTCATCTAGTAATAATATTACTTAGCGAGCTCTTCATCAATAAGCTTCTTCAATTGAGCATAAGGCAAGGCACCAGAAATGATTCTTCCATTTACAAAGCTAGTTGGGGTAGAGATTTGGTCGCCCAAAACTTTCTGGGCTACAGTCTGACTCTCTTCTACTTTAGATTTGAACTTACGAGAATCGAAACATTCATTAAACTTAGCAGCATCCAAACCTAAATCCTTAGCAAACTTCTTCAAGTGATCGTCGGCAAGTACCCCGGCATTTTCACCATTCTTATTTTGAGTGTAATAGTTATCCCACAAGTAGCTATAAATAAAATCGTAATACTTCCAATATTGACCCTGATCACCGGCGCATTGAGCAGCTTCGGCGGACTTAATAGATTCTTCGCCTAAGAAAGCGAGGTCAATATAGGTCATCTTTACTTTGCCAGTCGCGATATAATCCTTCTTCAAATCAGAAATAGCTTCTTTGTGAAACTTACCACAGAAAGGACATTGGAAATCACCGAACTCTACGAAGTGCACTGGAGCCTTAGGGTCGCCGAGATAAATTCTCGATTTAGCGGCTTCGGCGAGCGCGGTTTTGATTTCGTCGACGGAAAGAGATGAGCCCTGAGGTTCGTTATTATTGTCTGAAGGGGTGCCGGACTTGGTGCCCGTGTTGTATACCAAGGCGCCTGCAACGACGATCGCTGCGAGTAAAATGCTGCCGGGTAACAGATAACTTTTTTGTTCCATATGAGTAATAGGATAGTAGAGAGAAAAATCTAGGTCAACTTAGCCTAGAGATGAAAAATGTGGTTTTTTAGGGTAGAATGCATGGGATAAGAATTAGGAGTTAAAAATTAGAAATTAGAAGGCGAAAATAAAATTTTATGTGGAATACCGTTGTTAGAAATATTGCCTGGCTCTTAGGTGGTGAGGTTTTTTCAAGGTTGGTAAGGGCAGCACTCGTCATTTATGCGGCGCGGGTTTTGGGCGTGACCGAATGGGGGGTTTTATCATATGGCCTAAGCTTAGCGGCACTTTTAACAATTGCGACTGATATCGGCATTTCGGCTTCAATTACAAAAATCTCCTCTTCGGAAGAGTTTGATCAAACCGAGCGAGATAAATATGTGACGGCTGGGCTCGTGATTAAAATTATTTTGATGATAGTAACGGCTTTTGGTTTTAGTTTCTATATAGACGCTGTGCAGGCGCCAATTAGCCACTTAATGTTTTTAGGCTTAATCGCCTTAGTAATGGCAGACACTTTTAGAAATTTGATAGTGGCGATTTTACGTTCAATGAGGAAGATGCGCGTCGAAGCCATTAATAATGGCTTGGTGCAGATATTAATCTTAGGGCTAGGAATTTATGTTTTGAAATTTTTGGGAGCCAGTTCGGAAAATTTAGTTTTTGCCTATGCTTTAGGAAGTTTAATTGGGCTAATTTGGCTAATTATTTATTTAAAGCATCAGCGAGGTTGGGGGTTAATTTTTGATAGCAAAAAAATGTGGCACCTCATCGCAATTAGCTGGCCATTTGCTCTACTTGGAATCTTGGGCAGTATTAATTTGAACATAGACACCTTAATGATCGAGAAGATGAAAACCCTTTATGACGTGGGGCTGTATGGTGCGGCGCAGAAATTGATTTTGATTTTATATAGCTTCCCCGCTTTGATTGCGGCCGGAGTTTTTCCAGAGTTTGCAAAATTTGCTAAGGGTAGCGGTCCTGAGTTTGGAAAATTACTAAAAACTTCTTTAGTGCTTTGTATGATGGCGGCCTTACCTTTATTTTTAAACGGAGCCTACTTGGCGCCGCAGATTATGACTTTGATTTATGGTGTGGATTATTTGCCGGCTTATACAACACTCCAGATTTTACTTTTAAGTTTATTAATAAATTTCCCAGCCACGATTTTAGGCAATGCCTTATTCGCTCATGACAAGCAAAAAGAATTTGTGAAATTTGCTATCTTGGGAGTGGTTGGAAATCTTATATTCAATGCTTTGCTCATTCCAAGATTTGGCATTGCTGGCGCTGCCTATTCGACGGTAATTACCCAGATTTTAGGTAACGCCTTCTTATGGAGTAAGATTTCCGAGATAAATAATTTTGGGATTAGCCGCGAGTTTAATAAAACTTTATTAGCGAATGCGATGACTTTTGGCTTGGTAATTTTATTAGCTTATTTGAAAATTAATTTACTATTAATAATCCCCTTCGCGGTTTTAGTTTACGGAGGGATTTTATTGATGCTGAAGGAGGAGGTGGTATTAGGACTTTGGATGAAAAAATAAAAACCCACTTCGACAGACTCAGTGCAAGCCGAGAAGTGGGTTTAGTGACTATTCAAATTATTTCGCGGTAATTATGATGATTGGTAACCCAAGAGATAAGAACCCTTGAAAATGCTGGGGTATGATTTAAAAGAGATTAGCTCTTTCTTTTTAAATAAAACTCTTGTTCTGCTAAGATGCTCGAAATCTGATTGGTTGAGACTAACCCTGACGGATTGCTTACAAGATCCACAATTCCCGAAGCCCCAATAAGCGACCTGCATTCTACGGTTAGGCATCCTGCCGGAGCCGGGCTTAGTTAACTCGGTTAATTCGAATTCACGAGGGGTGTCACATTGGATACAATGCTGCTGGATCATGATTTAACCCTTCTCCGCTTGATTGTAGCTAGTCTCTTTCGTGGAGGGAGAAAGTCTATGAGGAATTCGTAGTCAGGCCTTTGAATGTTGATCGCTTGCATGACATTGCAATTGGAGCATGAGCCGGAAGCCCAATAACTTTTACGGTCTCCAATTTCCACATTATCATTCACTCGCGACATAGCTGGATCTTCTAGCTCAACTAAACCAATTTCAAACATGAATTTGCATCTATGACATTCTTTTGTAAAAGTTTTATTTTTTCTTTCTACAAATGGCGGAAGGGTTTTGGCCATAGGTCTCTCCTTCTTTATTGATCAATTCGTGTGAGGGAGGTGATTTCTTGGTCAAATGACAAAGCTAGGAAGCGGTCGGTAGGGTGGACTTTGTCCCATTCGAAGGTAACCATCCTATTCTTGGTGTATTTGCAGAGTGGTCGATAGCCGACGACTTTAGCGAAAGCCTCGATAAGTTCGGGGACTTCTACGAGAGTCGTCACCATTAGAAATTCTTCGTGGCACCAAGTAACTACAAAGGCTTGGCCTTTTTCGGTTTGGCCACTGCAACCAGATGGGGTTAAAGTTAAAGGATCGATTACGACTCCGGGCAAGCCACCTTGTTCTTCGAGGTCTTTCATAACGCTGTGCCAAAGCCATCTAGGACTACCAGCGCAACTACTAAGGGTTTCGGGCATATAAATTTACCTCACTTTTCAAGGGACAGGGATTTGATAACAACGCTCGGAATGAGAATTGTTGACCGGATATTTATAGCATTAATTTTAATTTCGGTCAATTACAAGTAACGTATTCCTAAGCTTCGCGAAGATTCCCGTTTTCACGGGAATGACAAAGGGCTGGGTTTTGCTCAATACAAAAAAACGACCGGGGGGTCGTTTTAAATTATAAATTACAAAGCCATAAGTCTCTTCAATACTTCCAATTCACACATAGCCCCATTAATAGCTCGGTGAGGTGATGGCTCTTTTGGAATGCCAAAATGGTCGCATAAGGCCCACATATTTAATTTATCTAAACCAGGCATTGAAGATTTTTTAGCCCAGGCTAGAGAAAAAAGGTCTAGTCTGTGATAATCCATTAGATTAGGAACTCCAGTTTTTGCAAAAGCTTCGTCAGTAAAGCCATAGTCAAAAGTGACGTTATGAGAAACGAAAATTGCTCCCTCAGTCAGCTTAGAATAGAGCTTCATTACAGAATCGAGGTCATCAGCCTCTCGCCAATCGGCTTCATTGTAGCCATTGATAGCCACGGATTCAGGATCGAAAATCTCAGGAAGTTTCGGCTTAACCTTGAAATCCATGAGATGAATTATCTCTAGGGTTTTGGGATCAACGAGAAGTAGCGCAAAATCCACGATATCATAAATTCTAAAGTCTAAACCTAATGTTTCAACATCGGTGATGGCCCAAGGCCTATCGAACATATTCATTTTGCTAATCTCCTTAATTGAGGTGCTTTTCATAAGATATAGATTATTGTGGTTTTAGTAAAGGGCTTTGAGACGGTCGATGTTTATTTTATCTGGGCCCATACCGTCTAGGCCTGGGGTTTCTAGGAGCCATGGGATGCTCGCGAAAAGTTTGTTGGTGGCTAGGTTTTGGAAGGCACCTTTGGGGAGAAAGCCGTCGCCGATGTTTTCGTGTTTGTCGTGGTGAGAATTAAAAATGGTTTTAGAGTCATTCACGTGAAGTGAGACTAGCTTATCTTTGCCGAGGATTTTAATAATCTTTTTTTCTAGGGCAGCTAATTCTTCTTTGGAATATTTTTCAATGAGGCCGGATTCGAAAGAGTGAGCAGTATCGAGGCAAACTTTTAATTGTGAGTGGTTAATAGCCGAAACCATCTCCCCTATTTCTTCGATCGTCACGCCGAGCTTGGCGCCACCGCCTGCAGAATTTTCCATGACGAGCCAGGATTCGCCCGAATTATTTTTTAAGATTTCTAAGCAGCCTTCGACTACGTGTTTTTTGGCGATACCAGGATCGGAATCTTTACCGGAGCCGATGTGGAAAATTAAACCTTTGGCACCGATTAAATTAGCGATCTCTAAATGGGTGGAAAGATTTTTAATGGATTTATCTCGAATGAGCTTGTCGGGACTAGCTAAGTTGGGGAGATAAGCGGCATGGAGAAAAACTTGGTCGATATTTAAACGCTTCGCTAACTCCTTAAATAAAATAATATCTTCTTCTTTAGGAAGGCTAGCTTGCCAAGTGCGCGGGGAGGCGCCGAAAATTTGGAGGGCATTGCCGCCGATTTCTTCTAATTTTTCTAAGGCTTTGTGGAGGCCGCCGGCGGTCGAGAGATGGGCGCCTAGGTAGGGTTTCATTAATATAGATTGCCACGTCGTTCCGCTCCTCGCAATGAGGTAAATCTATTAGGTTTTACGGCTTTTCTTGGCTTATATTGACTTTTTAGGCATTTTTATGGTATAATATAAGAGTTAGCCGCACATTGAAGAGGATGTTCCTCTGAAAGATTTATGCTCAATTTCTAGCGAGAAGAAGGAAGGATTATGTATCACCTCATTCGAGAAGAAGAACACGCTAGCGGATGCAAGTTTCAAACTTACATCTATCAGGAGGCTAACGGTAGACTCTGCAAGGTTCATTGCTTCCTGCTGTCTGATGGAAAACTTGAGTGGTACGAGGTCTCGCCGCTCACTGAGACTAAGTTCAGTATGGGATCTGACATCGACTGCGATGTCATTGAGGCTCTCAGAACTAGTCAAACTTTGGTCCGTCAGCCGAAATAGATTGAAATCGATCGTAATTTGAACAAATTCACCGCTACAAGCTACGCGCTTGGCGGTGATTTTTTTGTTTTTAAAATATTGAAAAGTAAATCCTAAACTTCACGTAGATTCCTACGCCTCAACTTTGTGGTTAATTTTTTATTCAAAAATTAAACAAAGTTGGGCTCTGAATGACAGTATATTATTCCAAAATGACAAACGGGGAGTTAATTGTATTTAAAGAATTTTTCTAGGGTGAAGACGGTGGCTAGGGAAATTATGGCGCCTAATAAAATATCGAGGGGCCAGTGGTTGCCACTGATAACTCGGGCGATGCAGGCTAAAGTTGATAAGACTAAAAATAAATTAAAATCTTTTTTGCTGAAATAGTAGAGGCTGCCAACTAGAGTGAAAAGAAAGAGGGCGTGACCTGAGGGGGTGGCTGGGGTGAAATTATCGGCAACTACTGGGGTGAAATTTAATAAAACGTGGGGGCGTAAAACAGGATAAAAATAATGGATAGCACCGCCGATTGCGACCCAGCTAACGAGTAGAGTTAAAGCCCAAAAAAAGACTTGCCAAAGAAAAAGTTTTTTAGACTGAGAGGTTTTGTAAATTATTACTAAAAACCAAACAAAAAGGATGATGGGGAGAAATTTAGCAAAGAAAATAATCACCCAGTCAGAGAGCCAGTAAATACCAGAGAGCTTGTGAAGCCAACCAAAAACTAATTGGTTTAAGCCTTGGTTCATATAAGGATTATTGTCTCACGAAAGGCAAAAGACCCAAAATTCTACCACGCTTTAACGCGGCTGAAAGTAAACGTTGATGCTTAGCGCAAATGCCGGTGTATTTAGGATCAATGATCTTAGCTTGACCGGACATAAAACGTCGCAACATTTCGGTGTCTTTATAATCTATTTCGCTTAAATTTTGTGAGCAGAAGTAGCACTGTTTTTTGTTGAACATATTTTTAAAATGGAAGATCTTCTTTACCGATACCATCGACTTCGAACTCGCCGGAGAAATTATCTTCTACGTTGATTGTAGGGATTTCGGCTGCAGATTCCTTAACAGTTTGATCCATTGAAGGAGCGGAGAAATTACTAGTTACCTGAGAGTGGGGGTCGGTGGCAGCACCGGCACCGAAAGGCCTTGGGCCGAACTGAACATTTTCGCAAATAATCTCGGTGGTCTTTCTCTTATTACCTTCTTTATCATCCCAAGAACGAGTTTGGATACGGCCTTCAATCATCGCCATAGCACCCTTAGTTAAAAAGCGGCTGGATGATTCGGCTTGCTTACCCCAAACAACGATGTTGTGGAATTCGGTTTCCTCTTTTTTACCAGCAACTTTATCAAACCAAACACGATTAGTAGCTAGAGAAAAAGTGGCGACTTGAGTGCCGGAAGGAGTGGAGCGAAGAATTGGAGCGGCGGTCAACCTACCAATAAGAAAAACTCTGTTAAGGTTCATAATTAGTTAGTGGATTCGACGGTTTCGGTAGTGGCTTCTAATTTTTCTAATTCTTTGGAAAGATCGGTATTGCTAGAAATTTCTGGCTTAACGATTTTAGGAGCAACGTCGATTGGCTTAACTTCGGCCATCTCTCGAGGTTCGCGAGGAGCATCGGAGTACTCTCTCATTGGCTTACGATTAATAACAGCCTTTTTGATTGGTGGAGTGATAGTTAAGCTTCTTAGAACTTCAGGCATAAAACGCATCGCGGCGTTTAAGATGTGAGTATTAGCTGGCGCCATTTTCAAAATCAAGCTCAACAAGAAAGCCGAGCGATGCTTTTTAATTGGGTAAGCTAATTCTACGGCCTTAATTTCTTTGTTCACTACTTCGATACCGCCATTTTCGGCGATAGCGGAGACAGCTTTAAGTACGGCGTCAACGCCAATTTCTTCGGCTAAGATCACCGAAAGTTCGTATTCCTTCTTATCTAATGTTTCTAATTCTTCCATTTGTGTTCAAATAAATTAACAGATTTTTGACCAGAGATCAAGTGTCTGGGTGATAATCCACGAAGATTCCACGCCTCAATTCCGAATTGATTCTTACGAATCAAACGGAATTGGGCTCTGAATGACAGTAGTACTAGGGATTTCCTTCTAATTTAGGCGGCTTTAGTGCTGAAATCTTCGGATTCGGTGGCTTCGGTTTTAGGGGTAAAATCCTCTCTAATGCCCGTGCCAACTGGAATTAAGCGACCGATGATCACATTCTCCTTTAGACCTCTCAAAGTGTCTACCTTGCCCTCACAGGCCGCGTTAATCAAGACTTTAGCGGTCTCGATGAAGGAAGCGGCGGAAAGGAAGCTTTCGGTCGAAAGAGCGACTTTGGTGATACCCATCAAAAGCTGTAAGGCTTTAGCTGGAGCGCCACCATTTTTCTTGATTTCACGGTTAACAGCTAAGAAGCGAGACTTCTCAACGACATCGCCAGCTACGAAACGAGAATCACCAGATTCCTTAACCTTCACACGAGAGAACATCTGCTTCACAACCACTTCGACGTGCTTGTCGCTGATCGATGCACCTTCGGAAGAATAAATCTTCTGCACTTCGTTTACGATATACTTTTCTACCTCTTCACTGCCACGATACTTAAATAGTTCTTTCAAATCTAAGTTACCTTCGGTTAACTGATCACCCTTTTTCACACTATCGCCTACCTTGAAGAAGACGTTGTGGTGATGAGGGATGAGATATTCGTAAATCTTTTCCTTAGCTTTGGAAGGCTTCTTACCTGGCTTAGGGGCGGCTGGTAAAGATTTAATTTTAATGATACGAGCGAGGCCACGATCTTCAATGGATTCTAATACACCATCATCTTCTACTAATTGAGCCTTACCCTTTGGATTGCGGCTTTCAAATAATTCCTCAACACGTGGCAAACCGTGCGTAATGTCAGTACCCGCGACACCTCCGATATGGAAAGTTCTCATTGTGAGCTGCGTACCAGGTTCGGCAATAGATTGAGCGGCAACGATACCGATGGCTTCACCAAGCCTGATCGGCTTGTTGTTGCCCAAATCGTTACCATAACAGCTACCGCAAATACCGTATAAGGTTTTGCAAGTGATTGGAGACTTTACTAACACCACTTCAACGCCACTCTTTTCAATATTTTCAGCGACAGCGAAAGTGAAAATTTCGTTAGCCTTAGCTAAAGTTTCACCATTGACCACCACATCCACTAAAGCAGTGCGGCCGAAAAGTCTTTGAGCCAAAGGTCGGCCGTCAGACTTTTTAATTTCGATACCAGACTTAGCATTACAAGTTTCTTCCTTGATGAAAATGTCTTGGCAAACGTCAGCGAGACGACGAGCTAAGTAACCCGCGGAAGCGGTTTTCAAAGCGGTGTCGGTGGAACCCTTACGAGCACCGTGAGTAGAAATGAAATACTCAAGCACGGTGAAACCTTCTTTGAAAGAAGACTTAACCGGGAGTTCGATCGCCTCACCCTTAGGGCTGGCCACCAAACCCTTCATACCCATCATCTGAATAAGCTGAGAATAAGTACCACGAGCACCAGATTCGATAATGGTATAAACCGAACTGTTAGGATCAAGAGTGCCCGACTTAATAGCTTTTTCTAATTTAGCTTTAGCTTGAGTCCAAATTTCAATAACCCTCGCCTTACGCTCTCTTTCGGTTAACAAACCCTC